>NZ_JBJJMO010000042.1:0-41670 GCF_046231935.1 Pseudomonas sp. KCJK9111
TGAAAGCGGGCTATGACACGGAGAGTCGCTGGCCTCGGGATCGTGGCTCACGGCAGCGACCTGCCAAAGCCTACAGCTGCGGGTGCAGGTCCCCATTGTAGATACAAGGAGCGACCTTTCCGGGTCGCCAGACCGGCGAGGCCGCACACATGGGGGATCGGCTAGCCTTCCAGGGGCGGTGCAAGGCAGTTGCTTTGGCATGGCCCCCAGGCACGGTAATTCAGTCATCACACGGTCAAGGTAGGAGCAACTGTCTTTCACCGCATCTAAGGGCCAGCATCTCTGGGGCTGCTGCGCAGCCCATCGCGGCACTAGGCCGCTCCTACCGTGAGCGTGGGATGGCTGAAGTAGTGCGATTGCGGGAGCAACTGCCTTTCACCGCATCTAGGGTCCAGCTCACCCCCGGGTGGGAGCGGCCTTGCGCCGCGATGGGCTGCGCAGCAGCCCCAGGGTTTCAGCTTCGTAGCGCGTAATATCGGGGCCGCTTTGCGGCCCAGCTGGCAAGCGACGCGTATCGCGCCTCAACCTTCCTGACGAGGCTCCCGAATCTTGTAGGACGCTACATACAGCGCCGGCAAGAACAGCAGCGTGAGCAAGGTCGCCACGATGATGCCGCCGATCATGGCGTAGGCCATCGGGCCCCAGAACACCTCGCGGGCAATCGGGATCATGCCCAGGCTGGCGGCGGCAGCAGTCAGCAGAATCGGCCGGCGACGATGGTTGGTCGCCTCGACCACGGCGTCCCAAGGCGAGTATCCCTGGGCTTCGAACTCATCGATCTGGGTCACCAGAATCACCGAGTTGCGAATGATGATGCCGGCCAGCGCCAAAATACCCAGAATCGCCACGAAGCCCATTGGCGTGCCGGTCGGCACCAGCGCCAACACCACGCCGATGAGCCCCAGTGGCGCCACGCTGATCACCAGGAACAGCTTCTTCACACTGTGCAATTGGATCATCAGGAACGTGGCCATGAGGAACAGCATCAGCGGGATCACCTTGGCGATGGGCCCCTGGGCCTTGCCGCTCTCCTCCACCGTACCGCCGGTTGCAATCTCATAGCCGGTCGGCAACTGGCTAGCGAATTTGTCGATATCCGGCTTGAGCTGGGCCACCAGGTCCGTGGGTTGGATATCGCCGTTGACCGAGGCCTTGAGTGTGATCGTCGGCTTGCGATCGCGGCGCCAGACCAGGGGCTGCTCCTGTTCGTAGCGCACGGTGGCAAACGCCAGCAGCGGGATCGAGGTGCCATTGGGCGTTAGGATCTGCAGGTTTTGCAGCGTATCGGGGGAGCCCCGCTCGCTGTCCACGGCGCGGGCCACCACATCGATCAGATAGATATCGTCGTTGACTTGGGTGACGGGTACACCGGTGACGATGCTGTTCATCACATTGGCCACGTCTTCCGACGACAACCCCAACTGACGGGCCTTGTCCTGGGCGATATCGATGCGCAGCACTTTGCCCGGCTCGTTCCAGTCGTAGATCATTTCGCCGATGTTGGGGTTCTTGTCCAGCAGCGTCGCCAGCTCGATGGCATGCTTGCGCACCTGGTCGATGTCCTTGCCGCTGACCCGGTACTGGATCGGCCGCCCCACCGGAGGCCCCATTTCCAGCGACTGGACGTTCGAGCCGATACCCACAAAATCCTCGCGCAGGCGCTTCTGCAGGCGGGCGATGAGTTCACCGCGCTCCTCCAGGCCTTTGCTCACGATGACCAACTGCGCGTAGTAGGGGTTCTGCAACTGCTGGTCCAGTGGCAGGTAGAAGCGCACCGCACCCTGGCCGATGTAGGTGCTCCAGTGGTCGATGCTCTCATCGTCCTTGAGCGTTGCCTCCAGCTGATCGACCACCTTGCGGGTTTCCTGGATCGACGCATTCTGTGGCAGGTTCAGATCGACCAGGATTTCCGGACGGTCCGATGCAGGGAAGAACTGGTTCTGCACGAAGCGCATGCAGAACACGGCCAGGGCGAACAGCACCACGGTGCCGATGATGGTCAACCAGCGGTGGCGCATGCTCCACAACAAACCCTGTTCGAACGCCCGGGCCACCCTGCCCGGCTTGTCATCATGGGACTTCACCTTCCGGGCGTTGAGAATGTGCACACCCAGCACGGGGGCGAAGAACACGGCGACCACCCACGACACCAACAGCGCCACGGCAATGACTGCGAACAGCGTAAAGGTGTATTCGCCGGCCGAACTGGCATTCAGGCCGATCGGCACGAAACCGGCCACGGTCACCAGCGTACCGGTGAGCATGGGAAAGGCTGTGGAGGTGTAGGCGAACGTCGCGGCGTCCTGCTTGCTCTCGCCCATCTCAAGGCGTGTGACCATGACCTCCACCGTGATCATGGCGTCATCGACCAGCAGCCCCAGTGCAATGATCAACGCACCCAGCGAGATGCGCTGCATGGTGATGCCGCTGTACTCCATGAACACGAACACCATGGCCAGCACCAACGGGATCGAGCACGCCACCACCAGGCCTGCACGTACGCCAAGGCTGACGAAGCTGACGGCCAGTACGATGATCACCGCCTCGAACAGCGCGCTGGTGAAGCCACCGACGGCCTTCTCCACCACTGTGGCCTGGTTGGACACCGTGTGCACATCGACGCCTACCGGAAGCTCGTTGGTAATGCGCTGCATGGTCTGCTTCAGGGCCTTGCCAAACTCCTGGATGTTGCCGCCCTTCTGCATGCCGATGGCAAGGCCCAGGGCCGTCTTGCCGTTGTAGCGGAACATTGGCGCAGGCGGATCGGCGTAGCCGCGCTCGACCTGAGCAACGTCTGCCAGGCGGTAGAAGCGGTTGTTGATGCGCAGGTTGACGTTCTCAAGGTCCTTTTCCGAGGCGAACTGCCCGCTGGTCCGTACGGAGATACGCTCCGGCCCGGCCTCGATCACGCCCGCTGGCGTCACGCTGTTCTGCGTCTGCAAAGCCTGCATCACCTGACGCTGATCGATACCCAAGGCGGCGAGCTTGCGGGTGGAGAAGTTCAGGTAGAGCACTTCGTCCTGGATACCGACCATTTCGATCTTGCCGATATTGGGCACTTCACGGACCTCGGCCCGCGCCCGCTCCACATAATCACGCAACTGACGCAGGCTCAGCCCGTCGGCGGTGAACGCGTAGATGGAACCGAATACGTCGCCGAATTCATCGTTGAAGCCAGGGCCCTGCAAGCCCTCGGGGAAATCGCCGCGAATGTCCTGGATCTTCTTGCGTACCTGGTACCAGATCTGCGGTATGTCGTCTGCCTTGGTGGTGTCGCGCAGGTAGACGAACACCGTTGATTCACCCGGCCGGGTATAGCTTTTGGTGTAGTCGAGCGAATCGAGCTCCTCGAGCTTCTTCTCGATCCGGTCGGTGACCTGCAGCAGCGTCTCCTCCTGGGTAGCGCCAGGCCAGCGGGTCTGGATCACCATGGTCTTGATGGTGAAGGACGGGTCTTCTTCGCGACCGAGGTTGAAGTACGAAAAGATGCCCATGAGCAGGCCGACGAACATCAGGTACCACACGAACGACTGATGCTTGAGCGCCCATTCGGACAGGTTGAAGCTTCCTTTCATTGCGCATCCTCGTCGAAGGTGACCTGCTGGCCAGGCTTGAGGCTATTGACGCCGGCGATCACCACCCGCTCCCCAGGCTGTACGCCTGATGAGACGACGATGCGGTCTTCGTTTCGGTCGATCAGGGTCACGTCGCGCAAAGCGACAGTTTTCTGTTGAGGTTCGACGACCCACACCTGGGTCTTGCCATCGCGCTCGAGCAGAGCGCTGGCCGGCAGTTCGCTGCGCGGAGAAACCTGCGAGCTGAGGGTGACGCTGACGGCAGTCCCCAGATGGAACGTTTCAGGGGTGCTGGCCAAGGTCAGCCGCGCACGCCGGGTGCGGGTGGTAGCATCGGCCTTGGGCTCGAGCTCGCGCAAGGTGGCGGTGGTGTTGACGGCAGGGTTGAGCTGCGAGGCAACGGTAAAGGTCAGGTCCGGGGCCAACTGCTCGGCAATGCCAATGGGCAGGTCGATCACGGCTTCCTTCACGTCTGGCCTGGCCAGCTTGACCACCGCCTGCCCAGCGGTGACGGTTTGCCCCGCCTCGGCCTGCCAAGCGGTGATCACCGCCGCATGATCGCTGCGAAGTGTGGTGTAGCCGAGCTGATCACGGGCCTGACTGACCGAGGACCTGGCCTGCTCCAACGTGGCGCCGGCTGTTTTCAGGTTGGTCTGGGCGATGTCCAGCTGCGCCTGAGCACCCACGCCGCGGTCGTACAACTGTTGTTGCCGGCGGGCGTCGGACTGCGCGTTGATCCACTGCGCCTGCACCCTGGCCAAGTCGCCTTCAGCTGCACGCAGCTGGTTTTGCTGGTCGGTCGGATCCAGCGTGGCCAGCGTATCGCCCGCTTTGACCTGGGCACCGACGTCCAGCCAACGGCGTGCGATGCGACCGCCTACGCGAAAGCCCAGGGTACTTTCGTAACGCGCTTCGATTACGCCTGCAAAGCGGCCCAGGCGGGCCTGCGACTGAGGTTGCACCACTACCGACAGCACGGGGCGAACCGGCTCTGGCGGCTGCTCTTGCTTGCCGCACCCGACAAGCAACACACCGGCACACATCAGTGTCAGCCAAGGCTTCATAGCGGGCTCTCCGGCGCTTTGGCGGGGACTTTTTCAACTTTCATGCCGGGGTGCAGCAGCTGCCCGCCGGTTACCACGACGACTTCGCCACCGTCGAGGCCCTTGCCGATGACCACGGTGCCGGTCAGGTAGCGGCTCACTTCGACTTCCCGCAACTGCACCTTGTCGCCCTCACCCACGATCCATACGGCGGGTTTCTTCAGGCCTTTGGTCAGTGCCGACCAAGGCAGCTCGACACTCGGCTTGCCCCGCCCCTGCGTGGTCACGGTGACGGGCGCGCCCAGCTGCATGGCAGGCGGAACGTCCTGCAGACCGACCTTGACCTGTACCGTACCGCTCTGGGCCGAGACGGTGGGCGTGATTTCCCTCACCGCCCCATGGGCTTGTACCTTGGGATCGTCCAGCAGGCTGACCACCACGCTGGCATCGCTCGGGGTGCCTGCCAACAGGGACTCATAGACGTTGAACACCGCATCACGCTCGCCATCCCGGGCCAGGCTGAAGATCGGCATGGTCGCTTGCACCACTTGGCCTACCTCGGCCTGGCGCTCGGTGATCACACCATCGGCCTCTGATACCAGCGCGGTATAGCTCAACTGCTCGTTGGCGTTCGCCAGCTGAGCCTGTGCGGCCTTCAGGGCGCTCTGATTACTGCGCAGCGAGGCCTGGGCAGCATCGTATTCGCTTTGGCTGGTATAGCCCTTGGGGAGCAGTTTCTGCTGGCGGACGAAGGCGGCTTGGGTCTGGGTTACACGCGCCTGGGCGGCGAACACCTCGGCCTTGGCCGAGGCGACGTTGTTCTGCAGGTCCTTGGGGTCAAGCCGCGCCAGCACCTGCTTGGCCTTGACGTGATCGCCCACATCCACCGCGCGCGCGATGATCTTGCCGCCTACACGGAAAGAAAGGTCGGTTTGCACACGCGCCTGGATATCACCGGTCAGGGTCACCCTGGCAGAGAAATCAGCAGATTGGACAGTCTGCACCCCCACCCGAGGCAGGGTTTCTGCGGGCTCACTCTTGCTGCAGCCGGTGAGCAAGCCCAGCACCCCCAAGCCGGTGACCAGCAGCACACGCGACAACGTCATGGAGGCTCCTTTCTTGCGCGCAAAAGATTCATGCATGCGATTCGCCAGGTAAGCCGGGGTTCCATAATTCTTATTGGAGTACTAGAGGCCCTGCCCACTTCAGGCCCCTGGGCGGCTTTGTTAGGTCAGGTATAGCGAGCCCTAGCAATTCTGTCAGTACCGCAGTCTCTCAAGATCACGGGCGCTGGCGCGGGCGTAGCTGATCGTCTGCAAGCGAGCAGCTACGCCTCAATCAGATCGGCGCCACCGGCGCCGGGCGCCGTACCTGTGGCTGCGAGGCGTTGGCCGCCGCACCCTCTTCGATGGCTTGCTGTATGGCCTTGCGGCGGCGCTCCTCGGCACGGCGGCTGAAGTACCAGACGAAGAACGTAACCAACGAAACGGACAGCAGAATCAGGCTGGCCACGGCGTTGATCTCGGGCTTCACGCCCAGGCGCACCGCCGAGAACACTTCCATGGGCAACGTGGTCGAGCCTGGCCCGGACACGAAGCTTGCCAGCACCAGGTCATCGAGCGACAGCGCGAACGACATCATGCCGCCGGCCGCCAGCGATGGCGCAATCATGGGGATGGTGATCAGGAAGAACACCTTCCACGGCTTGGCTCCCAGGTCCATGGCCGCTTCCTCGATCGACAGGTCCAGTTCACGCAACCGCGCCGACACGACAACCGCCACATAGGCTGCACAGAAGGTGGTGTGGGCGATCCAGATGGTGACCACGCCACGCTCCTGCGGCCAACCGATCAATTGCGCCATGGCCACGAACAGCAGCAACAGCGACAGACCGGTGATGACTTCAGGCATCACCAGCGGCGCAGTGACCAGGCCGCCGAACAAGGTGCGCCCGCGGAAGCGGGTGACCCGGGTCAGCACGAAAGCGGCCATGGTGCCCAACGCAACCGCTGCCACCGCCGTGTAGCAGGCAATTTCCAGCGAGCGCATCACCGAGCCGATCAGCTGGGTGTTGTCCAGCAGGCCGACGTACCATTTCACCGACCACCCGCCCCACACCGTCACCAACTTAGAGGCGTTGAACGAGTAGATGACCAGAATCACCATCGGCAAGTAAATGAACAGCAAGCCGAACACCAGCATTAGCTTGGAAAAACCGAAGCGCTTCATGCCCTGCCCTCCATTTCCTTGGCCTGGCTGCGGTTGAACAGCAGAATCGGCACGATCAGGATCGCCAGCATCACCACCGCCAGCGCGGAGGCCACCGGCCAGTCACGGTTGTTGAAGAACTCCTGCCACAACACCTTGCCGATCATCAGGGTTTCCGGACCGCCGAGCAGCTCGGGGATCACGAACTCGCCCACCACGGGGATGAATACCAGCATACAACCGGCGATGATGCCGTTTTTCGACAGCGGCACGGTGATTTTCCAGAAACTGTTGAAGGTGCTCGAGCCCAGGTCGGATGCCGCTTCGAGCAGGCTTGGGTCATGCTTCACCAGGTTGGCGAACAAGGGCAGGATCATGAACGGCAGGTAGGAATAGACCACGCCGATATACACCGCCAGGTTGGTGTTCAGGATCTGCAGCGGCTGGTCGATCAGCCCGGTCCACATCAGAAAGCCGTTGAGCAAACCGTTGTTGCTGAGAATGCCCATCCAGGCATACACGCGGATCAGGATCGCGGTCCAGGTCGGCATCATGATCAGCAGCAGCAGGACGGTCTGGGTTTCCTTCTTGGCATTGGCGATGGCGTAGGCCATCGGGTAGCCGATCAGCAGGCAAAGCAGCGTGCTGATGAACGCCATCTTAAGCGAACCCAGGTAGGCCGAGATATACAGGTCGTCCTCGGTCAGCAAACCGTAGTTGGCCAGGTTGAGCACCAACTGGATCTTGTCCTCGACGTAGCTGTAGATCTCGGTATAAGGCGGGATCGCCACGTCAGCTTCGGCGAAGCTGATCTTCAGGACGATGAAGAACGGCAGCATGAAGAACAGGAACAGCCACACGAAAGGAACACCGATCACCAGGTGCCGCCCCTCAGGGGTGATGCGCCGGAACGCTCGCTTGAGCTTGCGCAGCTTCATGACCGCAGTACCACGCCGCTGTCGTCTTCCCACCATACGTAGACTTCATCGTCCCACGTAGGGCGCGCGCCTTGGCGCTCGGCGTTGGCGACGAACGACTGCACCACCTTGCCACTGGGTAGCTTCACGTAGAACACCGAATGACCGCCCAGGTAGGCGATGTCATGGATCTTGCCGCGCGACCAGTTGTACTCGAAGTCAGGCTGGACAGTGGTGACCAGCATCTTTTCCGGGCGCAGCGCATAGGTGATGTGCTTGTCTTCCACGGAGGTGGAAACACCATGCCCGACGTAGATCTTGCGCTCAAGTTCAGGCGAGGCGATCAGGGCATGACCTTCGGCATCGTCGATCACCTCGGCATCGAACAGGTTGACGTTGCCGATGAATTCGCAGACCAGGCGGCTGGTCGGGGTTTCGTAGATATCCACCGGCGAGCCGATCTGAGCGATCCATCCCAGGTGCATGATGGCGATGCGCTGGGCCATGGTCATGGCCTCTTCCTGGTCGTGGGTCACCATCACGCAGGTCACACCGACACGCTCGATGATTTCCACCAGCTCCAGTTGCATCTGCGAACGCAGCTTCTTGTCCAGGGCGCCCATCGGCTCGTCCAGCAGCAACAGCTTGGGGCGCTTGGCCAGGGAGCGAGCCAAGGCCACGCGCTGGCGCTGGCCACCGGAGAGCTGATGCGGTTTGCGCTTGGCGTACTGGGTCATGTGCACCAGCTTGAGCATCTCGGCCACGCGGGCGTCGACCTCGGCCTTGGGCAAGCGGTCCTGCTGCAGGCCGAAGGCGATGTTCTGCGCCACGGTCATGTGCGGGAACAGGGCGTAGGACTGGAACATCATGTTGATCGGCCGCTCGTAGGGCGGCATGTCGGTGATGTCCACACCGTCCAGGAAGATGCGCCCTTCGGTGGGGCGTTCGAAGCCTGCCAGCATGCGCAGCAAGGTCGACTTACCGGAGCCGGAACCGCCGAGCAAGGCGAAGATTTCGCCCTTGCGGATTTCCAGGGACACATCGTCCACCGCTACCGTTTCGTCGAATTTTTTCGTGACCCGGTCGATCTTGACCAGCACCTGCTTGGGTTGCTGGCCACCCTCGAGGGCTTTCTTATAGGCGCCGGAGGCAACTGCCATGAGTGAAACTCCCAACAAGATTTTTGTGCCCGCGCGGCCTGCCAGGCAGGTCGCGCGGGTGAGGTGGATTACTTGCCCGACTTGACCTTGGTCCAGCTGCGGGTCATCAGGCGCTGCACCTTGGGCGGCAGCTCTGAGTTCACGAACATCTTGTCCAGCACATCCTGCGGTGGATAGACCGCAGCGTCAGTCCTCACGGCCTGGTCCATCAGGTCGCCAGCCTTCGAGTTAGGGTTGGCATAACCGACGTAATCACTGACCTGGGCAATAACCTCAGGTTTCAGCAAATAGTTGATCAAGGCATGCGCCTGCTCCACGTTCTTGGCGTCCTTGGGGATCGCCAGCACGTCGAACCAGAGGTTGCCGCCTTCTTTGGGAATGGCATAAGCCAGGTTCACGCCCTTCTTCGCCTCTTCGGCGCGGGCCTTGGCCTGGAACACATCACCCGAGAAACCCGCCGCGACACAGATGTTGCCGTTGGCAAGGTCGGTGATGTACTTGGACGAATGGAAGTAGGTCACGTAGGGGCGCACCGCCAGCAGCTTCTGCTCGGCCTTGGCGTAATCCTTGGGGTTGGTGCTGTTGGGATCCAGGCCCATGTAGTTGAGGACGGCCGGAAGCATTTCGTCCGCCGAGTCGAGGAAGGCCACACCGCACTTGGACAGCTTCTTCATGTTCTCGGGTTCGAACAGCACCGCCCAGGAATCGATGGTATCGACGCCAAGTGCCTCCTTGACCTTGTCGACGTTGTACCCGATGCCATTGGTGCCCCACAGGTAAGGCACGGCATACAGGTTACCCGGATCGTTCTTCTCCAGACGCTTCATCAGCGCAGGATCAAGGTTCGCGTAATTGGGCAGCAGTGTCTTGTCGAGCTTCTGGAAAGCGCCCGCCTTGATCTGCTTGCCCAGGAAATGGTTGGAAGGCACGACCACGTCATAGCCGGTCCTGCCGGCCAGCAGCTTACCTTCCAGGGTCTCGTTGGAATCGAAGACATCCTGCACCGGCTTGATGCCCGTGGCTTTCTCGAAGCCTGCGAGGGTGTAAGGGCCGATATAGTCGGACCAGTTGTAGAAATGCACCGTAGGCGCCGCTTGGACGCTGCATGCCAGCGTCAGGCTCGCTGCAGCCATCATGGCCTTGCGTAATACAGAATTGGACAAGTGGGTGGTCCTCACAATCAGTGTCTGGGTAGCGACAATGCTGCCGCACACGCAAAACCGGCGCGCAACTTACCTTCGCAGCTTCGATGCCGCAATGTTCAATTGCCTTTCACTGGTTTCGGACCGGGAATACCCGGTCCGAAAATGCTACATCAGGCTTATTTGCCCGATTTGATCTTGGTCCAGCTGCGGGTAATCACCCGTTGCACTGCTGCCTCAGGGGCGGCAATGGCGTACAGCTGCTTTTTCACTTCAGCGGACGGATAGATGCTTGGGTCGCTGGTGATGTCCTTGTCCACGAAGGCGGTCGCGGCCTTGTTGCCGTTGGGGAAGCGCACGGCATTGGTGATTTCGGCCATGACTTGCGGCTGCATCAGGAAGTCCATGAACTTGTAGGCCGCTTCCTTGTGCTCGGCATCCTTGGGCATGGCAACCATGTCATAGAAGGTGCCGGCGCCTTCTTTCGGAATCACGTAGTCCAGCTTGACCTTGTCCCCCGCCTCGTGGGCGCGGGTCTTGGACTGTTCCAGGTCACCCGAGTAGCCGACTGCCAGGCAGATGTTGCCGTTGGCCAGGTCGCCAATGTACTTGGAGGAATGGAAGTAGGTGATCGAAGGACGGATCTTGAGGAACAGGTCCTCGGCAGCCTTGAGGTCTTCCTTCTTGGTGCTGTTGGTCGGCAGGCCCAGGTAATGCAGGGCAGCTGGCAGCATTTCGGTTGGGGCATCGAGGAAGCTCACGCCACAGCTCTTGAGCTTGGCAATGTTCTCTGGCTTGAAGACCACGTCCCAGGAGTCGATCTTGTCCACGCCCAGCGCGGCCTTGACCTTCTCTGGGTTGTAGCCGATGCCGATCGAGCCCCACATGTAGGGGAAGGCGTATTTGTTACCCGGGTCACTGGCATCGCCCACGGCCTTGAGCAGGTCCTCGTCGAGGTTCTTCCAGTTGGGCAGCTTGGTGCGATCGAGTTCCTGGTAGACGCCAGCCTTGATCTGCTTGGCCAGGAAGTTGTTGGAAGGCACCACGATGTCATAGCCGGACTTGCCGGCCAGCAACTTGGCCTCCAGGGTTTCATTGCTGTCGAACACGTCGTACTTGACCTTGATGCCCGACTCTTTCTCGAACTTGGCGATGGTGTCCGGAGCGATGTAGTCCGACCAGTTGTAGACGTTCAGTACCTTGTCTTCAGCCTGTACAGCCCCGACCACTGCGCCCATCAGCGCGGCAGCCAACAACGTCTTGCCCATATTCTTCATGCGTCATGCTCCAGAGTGTTCGATTAGCTATCCGTTCAGAAGCCGGGTCCCGCAGTACACGCGCGTGGGCGACTGAAGCAGCCGCTAGTCTGGCAAGTTACAAGGCCCGGTTTCAAGGAAACCTGAACCTTGTAACGACTTAATGTCACATCGCTAGCTGTCAGCGAATCGCTTCGAGCGTCAGGTCCAGGCATTTGCGTGCCTTTTCCACTAGTTCGTCGATCTCGGCCGGGCTGATGACCAGAGGTGGCGCGATGATCATCGTGTCGCCAACAGCCCGCATGATCAGACCATTGTCGAAGCAGAAATTACGGCAGATCATGCCAGCGCCCTTGCCTTCGAAACGGCTGCGGGTCGCCTTGTCCTTGACCAGCTCGATCGCGCCGAGCAGGCCAACACCGCGCACCTCGCCCACCAGCGGGTGGTCCTGCAACTCACGCAGACGCTTTTGCAAATACGGTGCCGCTTCGGTGCGCGCTTTCTCGACGATTTGTTCGTCGCGCAGGATGCGCAGGTTTTCCAGGCCCACTGCGGCAGCCACAGGATGCCCCGAATAGGTGAAGCCGTGATTGAAATCTCCACCTTCGCTGAGCACCTTGGCTACCTTGTCACGCACGATCACACCGCCCATGGGGATGTAACCGGAGGTAAGGCCTTTGGCGATGGTCATCAGGTCGGGCTTGAGGTCGTAGAAATCCGAGCCGAACCACTGCCCTGTTCGCCCGAAGCCGCAAATGACTTCGTCGGCCACAAAGAGGATGTCGTAACGGGCCAGAATTTCCTTGATCTTCGGCCAGTAGGTGTCTGGCGGGATGATCACGCCACCTGCGCCCTGGATGGGCTCGGCGATGAACGCTGCGACGTTGTCCTCGCCGACTTCGAGAATTTTCTTTTCCAGTTGCTCCGCAGCCCAGACCCCGAACGCCTCCGGTGTCATGTCACCGCCCTCGCCATACCAGTACGGCTGGGGGATGTGCACCACGCCGGGGATAGGCAGGCCGCCTTGCTCGTGCATGCCACTCATGCCGCCCAGGCTGGCGCCGGCCACGGTGGAGCCGTGATAACCGTTGACCCGGCCGATCAGGGTCTGCTTGCTCGGTTTGCCCTTGAGTGCCCAGTAATGGCGAACCATGCGCAGCACCGTGTCGTTGCCTTCGGAGCCTGAACTGGTGAAGAACACATGGCTCATGCCCTCGGGCGCCACTTGGGTGATCGCCTTGGCCAACTCCAGCGCCGGAGGATGGGCGGTCTGGAAGAACAGGTTGTAGTAGGGCAGCTCACGCATCTGCCGCTCTGCCGCCTGAACCAGCTCCTCACGCCCATACCCCACGGCCACGCACCACAGGCCAGCCATGCCGTCGAGAATCTTGTGCCCCTCGCTGTCCCACAAATGCACGCCCTGCGCCTTGGTGATAATGCGCGGCCCCTTGTCCTTGAGCTGCTTGTAGTCGCTGAAAGGCGCGAGGTGATGCTCGCCACTGAGGGCTTGCCATTCACGGGTTTGCGGGTTGTTCAGGCTCATGTGCTTCTCCGTTGACGGACGGCCGCGCGCCTGCGGGGCCGAGGTTGATCAAACTGCGAACAGCAGGAATTCACGCTCCCAGGAACTGATGACGCGCTTGAAGTTCTCGTGCTCGGCACGCTTGGTGGCCACGTAGCCGGCGATGAATTTCTTGCCCAGGTACTGCTCCAGGGCGCGGCTGTTTTCCATGCGCTCCAGGGCGTCCTCGATGGTCAGCGGCAGGCGCAGGTTGCGGCGCTCGTAACCCCGCCCTTGGACCGGGGCGCTGGCCTCGATACCTTCGACCATGCCGATGTAGCCACACAGCAGGCTCGCGGCGATGGCCAGGTACGGGTTGGCATCCGCACCCGGCAGGCGGTTTTCGACGCGCCGGCTTTGCGGGCCGGCGTCAGGCACGCGCAGGCCTACCGTACGATTTTCCTCGCCCCACTCCACGTTCACCGGTGCCGAGGTATCCGGAAGGAAGCGGCGGAACGAGTTCACGTTCGGCGCGAACAGCGGCAGCGCTTCGGGAATGAATTTCTGCAGGCCGCCGATGTGGTTCAGAAACAGCGTGCTCATGCTGCCGTCTTCATTGCTGAAGATGTTCTTGCCGGTGGTTACGTCGACCACGCTCTGGTGCAGGTGCATCGCGCTGCCAGGCTCGCCGGTCATGGGCTTGGCCATGAAGGTGGCTGCCACGTTGTGCTTGAGCGCCGCTTCGCGCATGGTGCGCTTGAACACCAGGATCTGGTCGGCCAGGTGCAGGGCATCGCCGTGACGGAAGTTGATTTCCATCTGCGCCGTGCCGTCTTCGTGGATCAGCGTGTCGAGGTCCAACTGCTGCAATTCGCACCAGTCATAGACATCCTCGAACAGCGGGTCGAATTCGTTCGCAGCTTCGATGGAGAAGGACTGGCGCCCGGTTTCGGGCCGCCCCGAACGGCCCACCGGCGGTTGCAGCGGGAAGTCAGGGTCTTCGCTGCGCTTGGTCAGGTAGAACTCCATCTCGGGCGCAACGATGGGCTGCCAGCCCTTGTCAGCGTAGAGCTTGAGCACCTTCTTGAGCACATTGCGCGGCGACAGCTCTACGGGGTTGCCCTTCTTGTCGTAGGTATCGTGGATGACCTGCGCGGTCGGCTCGATGGCCCATGGCACCAGGAACACGGCGTTCTCGTCAGGCCGGCAGATCATGTCGATGTCTGCAGGGTCCAGCAGCTCGTAATAGATGTCGTCGTCGACATAGTCGCCGGTCACTGTCTGCAGCAACACGCTCTCGGGCAGGCGCATGCCTTTCTCGGCGATGAACTTGTTGGTAGGCGAAATCTTGCCGCGCGTGATGCCGGTCAAGTCGCTGATCAGGCATTCGACTTCGGTGATTTTGTGCTCTTTCAACCAATCGGTGAGCTGGTCGAGGTTGTTACTCATAAATACCTCAGGAGGTAAGGTGGTCCGCGCCTTGATTCTGGATGCAGTGGATGGCTAAAGCAAAACCCCCGCGCAGGCGGACGGTGGATACACTGAAACCACGTGTGTCCGAGGCGATTTGTAACGGCAGAAAGAAGCGAAGCGTAGAGATGGGGTGCCATGAAGGCGGGGCCGGGCATGCCAGACGTCAATTATTGCGAGCACTGCCCCCACGCGGTTGGCAGGCCTGGCAAACATGACTGAACAGCCTGACTGCACTGCATTGGCAGCGCTTCCAGGTCGCGGCAGGCGGACCATGAGACCCTCGTATTATTCTGTTTTGGGTTGAATCGGAGCTTAGCGCCGTTCATTTTTTTACACAACACCTGCGTAAAAAATAAACGACGCAGTGCTCGCGATAGCGCTTTTCCAGAAAAATAGCGGATAATGCCGTGCCCCGATATGCAGCAAATCTGCCGTAGATGTGCCATTTCAGGGCATCATGGGGTTGGCTTGACATCAGTATGGCTTTTCGATTGACTGGTCCTGCAAGCCCCCCTTGATTGATATTTTTAACAACAAAGGTGTTGCATCATGTCGGTACCCCCGCGTGCCGTTCAGCTTAACGAAGCGAACGCGTTCCTTAAGGAACATCCTGAGGTTCTCTACGTTGACCTTCTGATTGCAGATATGAATGGTGTGGTGCGCGGCAAGCGCATAGAGCGCACCAGCCTCCACAAGGTTTACGAGAAAGGCATCAACCTGCCGGCCTCTCTGTTTGCACTGGATATCAATGGCTCCACCGTCGAAAGCACCGGGCTGGGCCTGGACATCGGCGATGCAGACCGCATCTGCTATCCGATCCCTGACACCCTCTCCAACGAGCCGTGGCAAAAGCGCCCCACTGCCCAGCTGCTGATGACCATGCACGAGCTCGAAGGCGAACCTTTCTTCGCCGACCCGCGTGAAGTGCTGCGCCAGGTGGTAAGCAAGTTCGACGACATGGGCCTGACCATCTGCGCCGCGTTCGAGCTGGAGTTCTACCTGATCGACCAGGAGAACGTGAACGGCCGTCCGCAGCCGCCGCGCTCGCCCATTTCCGGCAAGCGTCCGCAATCGACCCAGGTCTACCTGATCGATGACCTGGACGAGTATGCCGACTGCCTGCAGGACATCCTCGAAGGGGCCAAGGAACAGGGTATTCCTGCCGATGCCATCGTCAAGGAAAGCGCCCCGGCTCAGTTCGAAGTCAACCTGCACCATGTGCCGGACCCGCTCAAGGCGTGCGACTACGCCGTGCTGCTCAAGCGCCTGATCAAGAACATCGCCTACGACCATGAAATGGACACTACCTTCATGGCCAAGCCCTACCCAGGGCAGGCAGGCAATGGTCTGCATGTACACATTTCCGTGCTGGACAAAGATGGCAACAACATCTTCACCAGCGAGGATCCCGAGCAGAACGCCGCGCTACGTCACGCTGTCGGCGGTGTGCTCGAGACCCTGCCTGCGTCCATGGCGTTCCTGTGCCCGAACGTCAACTCCTATCGCCGCTTTGGCGCGCAGTTCTACGTGCCCAATGCGCCAAGCTGGGGCCTGGACAACCGCACCGTGGCGCTGCGCGTACCGACCGGCTCGCCCGATGCTGTGCGCCTTGAGCACCGCGTGGCTGGCGCCGATGCCAACCCGTACCTGATGATGGCGGCCGTGCTGGCAGGCGTTCACCATGGCCTGACCAACAAGGTCGAGCCTGGGGAGCCTATCGAAGGCAACTCGTACGAGCAGCTGGAACAGAGCCTGCCGAACAACCTGCGTGATGCGCTGCGCGAGTTGGATGACAGCGAAATCCTGAACAAGTACATCGATCCGAAGTACATCGACATCTTCGTCGCGTGCAAGGAAAGCGAGCTGGAGGAGTTCGAACATTCGATCTCCGACCTCGAGTACAACTGGTACCTGCACACCGTGTAAACCAGAGCGCCGCCCATCAAGGCGGCGTTTTCATTTAAGGCACGCAGGCGCAGAGCGCCTCAGCCCAGCGGCTTTTCGAAGATCTTCGAATTGCGCTGGAAGTTGTACAGCGAAGCCCGTGCCGCCGGCAGCCGCTCGACGCCACTGGGCGAGAAACCGCGTTCGCGGAACCAATGCGCCGTGCGTGTAGTGAGCACGAACAGGGTACTCAACCCCATCTCCCGTGCCCGGCTTTCGATACGCGCCAGCAGCTCATCCCCGCGCCCGCCGTGGCGGTATTCCGGATTCACCGCCAGGCATGCCAGCTCACCCGCATCGGACTCTGCAATCGGGTACAACGCTGCGCACGCGATGATCATGCCTTCGCGCTCCACCACGCTGAACTGCTCGATTTCCCGCTCCAGCACTTCACGTGAACGACGCACCAGGATGCCTTGTTCTTCCAGCGGGCTGATCAGGTCGAGCAGGCCGCCGACGTCTTCGATGGTGGCCTCTCGTACGATCTCGAACTGCTCCTGGGACACCAGCGTACCGCCCCCGCCCCGGGTGAACAGTTCGGTCAGCAGCGCGCCGTCCTCGGCATAGCTGACGATATGGCTGCGTGCCACGCCGCCCTTGCACGCCTGGGCAGCGGCATCGAGCAGCTCAGCCTGATAGTCGCTGCCCAGGCGCTGCAAGTGCGGCGCAACCTGTTGGGGGCGCAGTTCGCGCACCAGGCGGCCATGTTCATCCAACAGGCCAGGTTCTGCGCCGAACAGCACCAACTTCTCAGCGCCCAGTTCGATGGCCGCACGGGTGGCCACGTCTTCGCAGGCAAGGTTGAAGATCTCGCCGGTTGGCGAATAGCCCAGCGGCGAGAGCAACACGATGGAACGCTCGTCGAGCAGGCGGCTGATGCCCTTGCGGTCTACCCGACGCACTTCGCCGGTGTGATGATAATCCACACCTTCGAGCACGCCGATCGGCCGCGCGGTCACCAGGTTGCCGGAGGCCACCCGCAGGCGCGAGCCCTGCATGGGCGAGGCGGCAATGTCCATCGACAACCGCGCCTCGATAGCCAGGCGCAGCGCACCTACCGCGTCGATCACGCAATCCAGGGTAGCGGCATCGGTGATACGCAAGCCGTGGTGGTAGTGCGCTGCCAGGCCACGTTCAGCCAGGCGGGTCTCGATCTGAGGGCGAGAGCCGTGCACCAGGACCAGACGCACCCCAAGGCTGTGCAGCAGCACCAGGTCGTGGACGATATTGCCGAAGTTGGGGTGTTCAACCCCATCGCCGGGGAGCATCACCACAAAGGTGCAGTCGCGGTGGGCGTTGATGTAAGGAGAAGCGTGGCGTAGCCAGTTGACGTAATCGTGCATGACAGGGCCTGTGGATAAGTGGACGGAGAACGGCGTTACAGGGGCGTTCAGGATCATCGTCGGAACAGGCTTGCGGTCACGCGCGGTCTCCTCTAGGCAGAAACGAATGAAAGGGGTGGACGTTTAATGCAGGCAATAGTGCCCGATCAGGTCACGCAATAGACGCACGGTCGGCTCGATACGTGACATATCCAGGTATTCGCCAGGCTGGTGTGCGCAGGCGATGTCACCAGGGCCGAGCACGATGGTCTGGCAGCCAAGCTGCTGAAGATAAGGTGCTTCGGTGCCGAATGCCACCGCTTCGGCGCGGTGGCCGGTGAGCCGCTCTGCCACCTGGACGAGTTCACTGTCGGCCGCCTGTTCGAACGGCGGCACTTCGGGGAACAGCGGCGCATAGTCGATACGCACGTCATGGCGCTCGGCCACCGGAACCAGTTTTTCACGGATGGCGGCGCGCAGCTGGTCCACGTCCATGCCCGGCAATGGGCGCAGGTCGAACTCAAGCGCGCACTGGCCGCAGATCCGGTTGGGGTTGTCGCCACCGTGAATGCAACCGAAGTTCATGGTCGGCGCAGGCACCGTGAATTGCGGATTGTTGTAGACCTTCTGCCATTGCTGGCGCAGGCCCATCAGTTCGCCCATTACCGCATGCATGGCATCCATGGCGCTGCGGCCCAGGCTTGGGTCCGAGGAATGACCACTGCGCCCGAGGATGTCGATCCGATCCATGAGGATGCCTTTGTGCATGCGGATCGGCCGCAGCCCGGTCGGCTCGCCGATGATCGCCGCGCGGCCCAGCGGCTGGCCAGCATCGGCCAGGGCACGGGCGCCAGACATGGAGCTTTCCTCGTCGCAGGTGGCCAGAATCAGCAGCGGCTGCTTGAAGTCGTGCTGCAGCAAGGGAATGACGGCCTCGATCACCAGTGCGAAAAAACCCTTCATGTCGCAACTGCCGAGCCCCACCCAGCGACCCTCGACTTCGGTCAGCTTCAAGGGGTCGCTGCTCCAGAGCTGCTCGTCGTAGGGCACGGTATCGCTGTGGCCGGCCAGCACCAGGCCGCCAGGGCCGCTGCCGCGGCTGGCCAGCAGGTTGAACTTGCCGGGAGTCACCTGCTGAATGTCGCAGGAAAAACCCAGATCACCCAGCCAGGTAGCCAGAAGGTCGATGACCTGACGATTGGACTGGTCGAGCGAGGCCTGGGTGCAACTGACCGAAGGCGCGGCGATCAAGGCGGCAAATTGGTCTTTCAGCGTCGGCAACGGCATGCGTGTACTCCTCGGAAGCATGGCCCATCATAGGACCATCCGCCGTCTGGAATAAACCGTTGAAGGCCTACTGCTGTAGACTCTGCATCGACCACGCCCCCTTTCGAGCCTGTAATGCCCAAAGAAACCGAACTCAAGCTGCGCGCCAGCCCCGAGACCCTCGCCGCCTTGCGCGAGCACCCGCTGCTGAAAAAGCGCAACAAGTCTGGCTGGCAGACCCGCGAACTGCTGAACCAGTATTTCGACACGCCTGAGCGCGCGCTGGCCGAGGCACGCGTTGCCCTGCGCCTGCGCCGTGACGGTGATACCGTCATCCAGACCCTCAAGTGTCGCGGCACCAGCGTGGCTGGCCTGTCCGAGCGCAACGAGCACGAATGGCAACTGGACAAGGTCAAGCTGGACCTCAAGAAGCTGGATGACAGCTGCTGGCCCGCGCAACTGGCCGATCTGGACAAGAAGACCATCAAGCCGTTGTTCACCACCGACTTCACTCGCGAATATGCCGAAATCGCCTGGGGCCGTGGCAAGGCCAAGGTGGTGATCGAGGCTGCGCTGGACCAGGGCTTCGTGATTGCCGGCAAGCGCAAGGAAGCGATTTGCGAGTTGGAACTGGAGCTGCGTGAAGGTGAGCCTGCGGCGCTACTGGAGCTGGCTGCCGAGTTGGCCGCAAGCGTTGCGCTGATGCCCTGCGATATCAGCAAGGCTGAGCGCGGCTACCGCCTGCTGGAGCCCGAGCGTTTCGAACTGGACCTGAGCGTCGCCGACCTCGAAGCGGACATGGCCTTGGACGATGCCTACGCTGCGCTGGCCTGGCAACTGCTGGGCAACAGCCAGCGCCTGGCGGAGCAGTACCGCCACAGCGGCCACTGGCGGTCGCTGCAGGACTGGGTGCAGAACCTCATCGAGCTGCGCGCCATCACTGCCAGCCTGGGCCAGGCCGCCCCCCGCACTGCCACCCGTGACCTGCGCACGCGCCTGGATGCCCTGCTCGAAGACTGGCGTCCACTGGTGCAAGCCGGCAACGATGACGAAGACATCCGCCGCGCTGCGCCCGAGCAGTTCGCAGAAGAGCTGGATGATCCTCGCTGGGGCCAGTTCTCCCTGGAAACCTCGCGCTGGCTGCTGTCGCGTGCCTGGACTGCCGAACGCAAGGGCCGTGGCGAGCGCCAGGGCAAGGCGCTTCTGGCAAGCTGGCTGGCACACCTGATTGCCGAGGAAGGCCGCGCTCTGAAGTTGTCGCTATACACCCAGCGCCCCGAAGACCTGGCAGAGCAACTGCCGCGCATCGAGCAAGTGATGGCCTGGCTGCACCATGCCCGCCATGTGCTGGATGCACCACAAATGGACCGCCTGTACGGCGACATGAAAAAACTGCACGAGCTGGCTGAGCACCCGATCAGCGATGAGGTGCTCGAAGCCCGCATCGAGCAGGCGCGTGCCGTCGATCAGAGCCGTGGCTGGAAGCATCTGCTCAAAGCGTGATGCCCTCAGCCCGACAGCGGCAGGCTGGTGGTGGACTTGATCTCCGAAAGGGCCACGATCGAGTTCACCTCCTGAATACCGGGAACGTTCGAGAGCTTTTCGAAGAAGAACCGTTCGTACGCCTCGATATCCGGGGTGACGATACGCAGCAGGAAGTCCACCGAGCCCATCAGCACGTAGCACTCGAGCACCTCTGAAAACCCGCGGATCGCCTCTGTGAACTCGGTGAAGTTCGAGCGGCCATGGGCATTCAATTTCACTTCGGCGAATATCTGGGTGTTCAGCCCGATTTTCTTGCGGTCCAGCAAGGTGACCTGCCCGCGAATCACCCCCTCCTCTTTGAGCCGTTGAATCCGTCGCCAGCATGGCGATTGTGACAAGCCAATGCGTTCGGCGATCTGAGCGCTGGACAGCGAAGCGTCTTCTTGTAGCAACTCGAGGATACGACGGTCGTAGACATCCAATGCGCCGTGCATGAACAATTCTCCAGATCGACCTGCATCGATCATAGTTATGCAAGAACAGACTGATTTAGTCGAATCTTAGCGAAATAATACCGGCTCGGGCATGCAAAACTTTCTGCACTCAAAGAGGATGACGCATGAACTCACTGCCGCGTGCCGATGTATGGGCCAACAGCAATGCTCACACCAGTGTGCTGTACCGCTTGCAGGCCGAAGCCGAGCCCGACAGCTTGTGCCGGGTGCTCAATCAGTTCGCCTTGCAAATGCTCACACCGCATAGCGTCCAGGTCACTCAACAGGATGACTGGTTGGCCATCGATATCGGCATTGGCGGCTTGAGCTGGCACCGCGCCGAAGTGATCGCTCAGAAATTGCGCAACATGGTGTGTGTGGCTGACGTGCACTTGGCCCCGCAACACCGTGTGGAGCTGTCGGTAGTGCACGCCTAGCGGCGCATCGGCCAGCGCTTTGAGGTGAGCATGAATAGCCCTCAGGCAAAACCCTGACATCCTTTCGATTCGGCTATGGCGGGGGCTGAACTAGCCTTGATCGGGTCTTCTTGATCAGGCACGGACGCCTTTATGCATAACCCCGATACCCTGGCACTCGATCTGCACCGGGTGCTCGAAGCCTTACTCATCGACCAGCGCCTGCACGCCAGCGATAGCGTGCGTGTACTTGAGCATGCCGTCGATCATCCTGGCGATCATCCGCTGGAGCAGGTGGCCGCCTGCAACCTTGCCGACCGCCTCCATCCGGGGCAAGTACTGGACCTGGATCGGCTTTGCCAATGGCTGGCTGCCAAGACGGGCCTGCCCTATCTGCGTATCGATCCGCTGCAAATCGACCTGCAGCAAGTGGCTGAGCTGGTGTCACCAGCCTTTGCGCAGAGCCACGGCATTCTCATCGTGGCAGCTGACGCGGCGAGCGTCACCGTGGCCAGCGCACAGCCCTATCAGTGCCGTTGGCAGGCCGATCTGGCCCTGAGCCTTGGACGAACCGTGCGGCGAGTGCTCGCAAGCCCTTTGCAGATGCGTCAGGCCGGTGAACCCTTCCAGCGCCTGGCGCAGTCGGTCAAGGGCGCGCACCACCAGCAATCGAACCGCTTCGGCGAACTCGAGCAGTGGCTGGAGCTGGGCAAGCGCCACTTGCAGGCCAACGCGGATGACGCGCACATCGTGCATATCGTCGACTGGCTGCTGCACTACGCGATCGACCAGCGCGCCAGCGACATCCATCTGGAGCCACGCCGCGACCAGGGCCACTTGCGCTATCGCATCGATGGCCTGTTGCACACCGTCTATGTTTTCCCCGCCGCAGTCGCAGTGGCCTTGATCAGCCGCCTGAAGCACCTTGGGCGCATGGATGTCGCGGAAAAACGCAGGCCTCAGGATGGCCGACTGCAAAGCCGCCTGCCAAACGGGAGCGAGGTGGAGCTACGTTTGTCGACCCTGCCCACTGCCTTTGGTGAAAAGCTGGTATTGCGCCTGTTCGACCCGCAGCAGCTGCACGAGAGCTTTGATCGGCTCGGTCTTCAGGGGCAGCAATTGGGTCAATGGCAAGGCCTGCTGCAACGGCGCCAGGGCATCATCCTGGTCACAGGGCCTACGGGCTCAGGCAAGACCAGCACGCTGTACGCCAGCCTCAAGCTATTGGCCACCCCGCAGGTCAACCTGTGCACCATCGAGGACCCCATCGAACGACTCGAACCCGGGTTCAACCAGTTTCAGGTGCAGCCGGCCCTGGACCTGGGCTTTGCCAACGGCGTGCGCGCCATGCTGCGCCAGGATCCGGACATCATCATGATCGGCGAAATACGGGACCCCGACACCGCACGGGTGGCCGTGCAGGCCGCCCTTACCGGGCACCTGGTGCTGTCTACCCTGCACACCAACGACGCCTGTGCCGCAATCATCCGTCTGCAAGAACTGGGTGTGGCTGATTACTTGATCAAAGCGACATTGATTGCGGTGATGGCCCAGCGGCTTGTGCGCACGCTGTGCAGCCAGTGCCAGGGGCGCGACGCAGCCAGCTGCAGAACGTGCCGCGGCACGGGTTTTCATGGGCGTACCGGCTTGTTCGAATTACTCGAACCCAGCGACAACCTGCGTGCCCTGATCGGCCCTCATACGGACCTTGCGCAATTGCGCCGCCAGGCCCAGGCAGATGGCCTTGTGGACCTGCGCCGCTGCGGCGAGGCCAAGGTTGCGTGTGGGCAAACCCTGGCTGACGAAGTACTGCGTGCATGCAGCTGATCAGAAGCGGCAGGCCCAGGAACTTGGCAGGTTCGCGAGCATCCAACCGCACATCTTCAACCCTCACCTTCGAGGTGTCTCATCATGCGTCTCAACACTGCCATCGCTGCCGCAGCCCTGCTCGCGCTGCCTGTGGGCTCGGCCATGGCCGATTCCTTCTGGCGTAATGTGATCTCTTCCGGTGCAACCACCGGCTCGACCTACCTGACCTCGCGTGACCACAAGTTGGTGATGGCGGCGCAGGATGATGCTGGCAGCTTCGTAGCCAGTGAAGGCGCCATCCGTGGGCCATTCCTGGAGTCGGCAATCAAGCAGGTGCGTGCGGAACATCCAGGGCTTCACGCGTCTGACATGGAGCTGGCCAATGCCATTCTGGCCAAGCATGCTATAGCCGACTGATCGGTACAGCGCCGGCCTCAACGCCGGCTAACTCGCGCCGGGAGGTCTTCAACCCCTAGCTGCGAGTGCTTTCTGCCGGTGACGCAAGGACGGCTTACTCGCCAATGAGGGCCTCGTAGCCAGCCGCATCCAGCAGTTTATCCAGATCAGCCTGGCTGCTCGGCTTGAGCTTGAAGATCCATGCGTCGTAGGGCTGCTCGTTCAGTTGTTCAGGGCTGTCGGCCAACGCCTCGTTGACCGCGATCACTTCGCCACCGACCGGGGCGTAGATGTCGGACGCGGCCTTGACCGACTCCACGACACCGGCCGCGTCGCCTGCGGCAAACACCTTGCCCACTTCGGCCAGCTCGACGAATACCACGTCACCTAGCGCTTCCTGCGCATGGTCACTGATGCCTACCGTGACGGTACCGTCGGCTTCCAGGCGGGCCCATTCATGGCTTTGGGCAAAACGAAGTTCGGCGGGGATATTGCTCATGTCTTGAATTCCTCGATTGGCTCAGCGGTACGCCCGCCGTTTGATGATAGATCAGATCAGGATCTTGCCGTGGCGCACGAAAGTCGGCCTGACCACGCGCACCGGGTACCACTTGCCACGAATTTCCACTTCGGCCCGGTCGCCCGTGGCCATGGGCACGCGTGCCAGGGCAATGGACTTGCTCAGCGTAGGTGAGAAACTACCACTGGTGATCTCTCCTTCGCCAATCCCCGCCACACGGACCACCTGGTGGGCGCGCAGGACACCGCGCTCCTCCAGTACCAAACCCACGAGCTTTTCCTGTACGCCCCGCTCGATTTCCGCCAACAGCGCCGCGCGGCCGATGAAGTTTCGGCTTGCCGGCTCCCAGGCGATGCTCCAGCCCAGGTTGCACGATAACGGCGTGTGCTGCTCGTCGATATCCTGCCCGTAAAGGTGCATACCGGCTTCGAGCCGCAACGTGTCGCGAGCCCCCAAGCCGCTGGGCGCGATACCGGCGCCGACCAGGTCGTTGAAAAAGGTCACGGCCTGGTCACCCGGGAAGATCATCTCCAGTCCATCTTCGCCGGTATAGCCGGTGCGCGCGATGAACCAGTCCCCGTCCATCACGCCTTCGAAGGGGCGTAGCGTGCGTATCAGAGCGGCCCGCGAGGCACTGACCAAAGCAGCTACCTTCTCGCGCGCGTTCGGGCCCTGAACGGCAAGAATGGCGAGGTCCGGACGAACCTGAACGTCGACGGCCACCCCATCACGCTGCTGGTCCAGCCACTCCAGCACCCGGGCTCGGGTGGCAGCGTTGGTGACCAGGCGGTAACCGGTCGCCGTGCGGTAGGCGATCAAGTCGTCGATCACCCCGCCCTGCTCATGCAGCATCGGGCTGTAGAGTGCCTTGCCAACCTGATCGAGCCGGGCGACATCATTGGCCAGCAGCCGCTGCAACCAAGCCGTGGCCGTATCGCCCCGGATATCAATGACGGTCATGTGGGAAACGTCGAAGACCCCACAGTCACTGCGCACCTGGTGGTGCTCATCGACCTGCGAGCCATAGTGCAGCGGCATGTCCCAGCCACCGAAATCGACCGTCTTGGCGCCAAGCGCCAGATGCAGGTCGTACAAAAGCGTGCGCTGTCCCATGGGTTTCTCCTTCCGGGCGTGGCGAAGCGGCAGCAGTGGAAGGCTCATGGCCTTCAGCTGTGTGAACAGCGTTGTTTTGATTGCCTGCTGCGCGAGTGCCGCGCATTGTAGCGGCAAGGGCGCAAGCTGACACCCTTAGCAGGAATGGCCTGGCCTGCGCGCCGAGCGGCGTATCAGGCCAATGACCGGCAGCAGCCCGACCACCACCAGCGTCAATGCCGGCAGCGACGCCCGCGCCCATTCACCCTCGCTGGTCATCTCGAACACCCGTACCGCCAGCGTATCCCAGCCAAAAGGACGCATCAGCAGGGTAGCCGGCATTTCCTTGAGCACATCGACAAACACCAGCAACGCCGCGCTCAGTGCGCCTGGCAGCAGCAGCGGCAAGTACACCTTGATGAACAGCCGCACCCCGCCCACACCCAGGCTGCGCGATGCCTGCGCCAACGAGGGACGAATCCGTTCAAGGCTGCTCTCCAGCGGGCCGTAGGCCACGGCGATGAAACGAATCACATAGGCCAGCAGCAATGCCGCAAGGCTGCCCAGCAGCAATGGCCTGCCCGCGCCTCCCAGCCAGCTGGACAGCGGCGCGACGACCTGGCTGTCCAGGTAACTGAAGGCCAGCATGATCGACACCGCCAGTACCGAGCCGGGCAAGGCGTAGCCCAGGTTGGCGAGGCCTACGCCCATGCGAATGCCCGGCATGGGCGCCTGGCGCCGGGCAAAGGCCAGTAGCAGCGCCACGCAGACCGTCACCAGCGCTGCAACGCCGCCCAGGTACAGGGTATGAAGCACCAGGCCGATGTAGCGCTCATCCAGATCGTGGCGCCCGCGCTGCCAGAACCACACCAGCAGTTGCAGCAAAGGGATGACGAATGCGCAGGCGAAGACCAACAGGCACCAGCCGCTGGCCAGCACGGCCTTGCCACCCTGCAGGCGGTACAGCGCCTGGCCTCTGGGGCGTTCACTGGCGCTGTGGTTGGCGCCCCGCGCACGGCGCTCGCCGTACAGCACCAGCATGACGGCCAGCAACAGCAAACTGGCCAATTGCGCAGCGCTGGAGAGGCTGAAGAAGCCATACCAGGTCTTGTAGATGGCGGTCGTGAACGTGTCGAAGTTGAAGACCGCCACGGCGCCGAAGTCGGCGAGGGTTTCCATCAGGGCCAAGGCGATGCCCGTCCCGATGGCAGGTCGGGCCATGGGCAGGGCCACCCGCCAGAATGCCTGCCAGGGCGAGAGCCCCAACACCCGGGCGGCCTCCATCAACCCTTTGCCCTGGGCAAGGAACGCTGTGCGTGCCAGCAGGTAGACATACGGATAGAACACCAGCACCAGCACGATGATCACGCCGCCGGTAGAGCGTACCCGTGGCAGGCGCATAGGCCCGAAAGCCTCGCGCAGGGCACTCTGCACCGGGCCGGCGAAGTCCAGCAAACCTACGAAGACGAAGGCCAGGACGTACGCCGGAATGGCGAACGGCAACATCAGCGCCCAATCCAGCCAGCGACGGCCCGGAAATTCGCACAGGCTGGTGAGCCAGGCCAGGCTGACACCGAGCAAGGTGACACCCAGACCAACCCCCACCACCAAGGTAACGGTATTGCCCAGCAAGCGCCCCATCTGCGTGTCGAGCAGGTGTGACCAGATCTGCAGGTCGATCGACTGCCACGACAACAGCAGCACACTCAGGGGCAGCAGCACGAGGCCGGCGATCAGGGTGACGGGGAGGTACCAGCGACGACGGTGGGTGTAGGGCACGTTATGTCTCGATGACGGGTCGCTGCAGGACCCACGAAGAGGCCTTGGCAGGCCTCTCGGGCAGGGAGCGCCGCTCAGTTCCAGCCAGCACGGTCCATCAGCCGGATGGCTTCGGCCTGCCGCTTGCCGGCCACTTCCACCGCAATACTGTCGGCCTTGAAGTCGCCCCACGCGGCGACTTCGTCAGAGGGCTTGACCTGGGGGTTGGCCGGAAATTCCTGATTGAGGTCGGCGAACAACTTCTGCGCCTGCTTACCGGTCATCCATTCGACCAGCTTTGTTGCGGCCTCAGGATGAGGCGCGTGCTTGGTCAGGCCGATGCCGGAGAGGTTCACGTGCACGCCACGGTCTTGCTGGTTGGGCCAGAAGATCTTCACCGGCAGGTTGGGGTTCTGCTTGTGCAGCCGGCCGTAATAGTAGGTGTTCACCACACCCACGTCGCACTGACCCGCCTCGACGGCCTGGATCACGGCGTTGTCATCCGAGAACACGTCGGTGGAGAGGTTATTGACCCAGCCCTTGACGATCTGCTCGGCCTTCGCCTCACCATGGCTTTCGATCAGGGTGGCGGTCAGGGACTGGTTGTACACCTTCTTCGCCGTGCGCAGGCACAGCCGACCTTCCCACTGCTTGTCGGCCAGGGCTTCATAGGTGCTGAGCTCGGCCGGCTTGACCCGTTCGGTGGAGTAGATGATGGTGCGCGCCCTCAGGCTCAGGCCGGTCCAGTCGTGGGACGAGGCACGGTATTGAGGCGGGATGTTGCGCTCGATGATCTCGGATCGGATCGGCTGCAGGATGCCCATCTGCTCAGCCTGCCACAGGTTGCCTGCGTCGACGGTGAGCAGAAGATCCGCCACACCGTGCTCGCCCTCGGCCTTGATGCGCTGCATCAGGGGGGCTTCCTTGTCGGTGATGAACTTGACCTTGACCCCGGTCTCGGCCGTGTAGGCGTCGAACACTGGCTTGATCAGCTCGTCGATACGCGAGGAGTAGACCACGACCTCGTCAGCTGCCTGCACGGTACCACCGACAACGCTCAGGGCCAGGGCGGCCAGTAGGGACTTGCGTGGCAACATGGAAGGCGCTCCTCGATCGATTAGAGAGGCGCAGATGGTAGTGAATCCCATTTGAACCCTCACCCCCATTGCCGTTACTGGATGTTGCAATGTGCCGGGGTCCGCCACGTATCCGTGCTCGACAGCGGGCCAAGGGCAGCCTTCACGCCTTGGCAAGATCCGGCAAGTCGCCACTCAAGCCTAATGCCTGGCGCACGAACACGGCTTTTGCCTCCGGCAACTGCTCGACCAGCTTCAAGCCACTGTTGCGCAGCCAGCGCAGCGACAACTTGTCGGCCTGGAACAGCCGCTCGAACCCTTCCATGGCTGCCATCAGCGCCAGGTTGTGCGGCATGCGTCGACGCTCATAGCGGCTCAGCACCTTGACATCGGCCAGCCTTTCCCCCCGCTTGCAGGCGTCCATCAGGACTTCGGCCAGTACCGCCGCGTCAAGGAACCCCAGGTTCACCCCCTGCCCTGCCAGCGGATGAATGGTGTGGGCCGCATCACCGATCAACGCAAGGCCAGCTTCCACGTATCGCTTGGCATGCCGCTGGCGCAGGGGTACGCACAGCCGCGGGTCAGCTTGCAGCACCGTTCCGAGGCGGCCTTCGAATGCACGCTCCAGCGCCCCGAGGAAGGCTGGCTCATCCAGCGCCATCAGCCGCTCGGCCTCGGCCGGCGTGGTTGACCACACGATCGAGCACCAGTCCTGCTTGCCGTCTCGGGTCAAAGGGAGGAAGGCGAGCGGGCCATCGTCGGTGAAGCGTTGCCAGGCGGTGGCCTGGTGATTTTGGGCGCAACGCACGCTGGTGACGATGGCGTGGTGCAAGTAATCCCACTCGCGCGTTTCACACCCAGCCAGGCGGCGAACCGCAGAATGAGCACCGTCGGCAGCCACGACCAGCGGCGCGCGCAGCTGCCGTCCGTCGTGCAGCGTCATCAGCCAGTCATCGCCAGAATGGCGTAGCTGTTCCATGCGCGCATTGGGCAACAGGCCGATGTCGCTGTCATGCAGGCGTTCGAGCAAGGCATCCTGCACCACTTTGTTCTCGACGATATGGCCCAGCACCTGCGCATGCACGCTGGTGGCGGAAAAGTGAATCTGCCCAGTGCCACTGCCATCCCAAACCTGCATATCGGAATAGGGCGTCGCGCGCCGCCGTGCAATGCCCTCCCAAGCGCCCAGGCGGTCGAGAATACGCTGGCTAGCCGCAGACAACGCACTGACCCTGGGCTCGAACGGCGCCTTGGCGTCGAACGGCCTGACTGCCAGGGGGCCGCCATCGAGCAGCAGCACCTGCAGACCGCTGTGGCGCAAGGCGAGCGCCAGCGCGCTGCCGACCATACCAGCACCTACGATCAGAACATCTGCGCGTGTTTCCATGCCTTACGCCAGCCTCGCTTGCGGCTTGAGCCGCACGTATAGGGTTTTATCGACCCGCGCCACCAGTTCACCAGCGCCGTCGCGGATATCGACCTGCAAACGGGGCAGGCATTTCTTGCCGGTGGCGGTCTGCTGGCGGATATCGTCCAGCAGCGCGTCATCGACATGGAACTCGGCATACACAGGGCCCTTGCCAGGGGTGATGAAATCGATGCTGGCGGCCTTGTCCCAGACGATGTAGTCGCGCCCCAGCCGTTCAATGAGCAAGAGCATGTAGAACGGGTCGACCATGGCGTAGAGGCTGCCACCGAACTGGGTGCCCACGTAGTTGCGGTTCCAGCGGGTAAGCTTCATCGCCACCCGGATGCTGCGCATGTCAGGGCTGATGTGCTGCACACGGATACCTGCGCCCAGGTAAGGCGGATACAGGTTCAGCATCCAGCGCAGAACGCGCGCACGCCGGGCCAGTTTGCGTGGGTTGCTCATGCCTTGCCCCGTACATCGGAACGCGTACCCAGGCCCATGGCCTGACGGGCGAACCAGCTTTTGGCCGGTGGCAGCAGGTCAAGGCCCAGCAAACCCAGGTTACGGCCTGCGGCGAGCAAAGGCTGGCCGCTACCGAACAGCCGCGTCACCTGATCGGAAAACCCGATGGTCAGCGTTTGATCCAGGCGCTGGCGCTTGCCATAAGCCTGCAAGGTCGCAAGGTCACCTGGCCGTTGCGGCCCTGCAAGCAGCGCCTCGGCAAGGGACTGCACATCCCGCAGTGACAGGTTGAATCCCTGCCCCGCGATGGGGTGCAGGCTGTGCGCAGCGTTACCGAGCACGACCAGGTGGGGACGGATCTGCTCCTGCGCCTCGATTAGCGACAGCGGGTACAGATGCCGTACGCCTACCTGCCGAAGGGTGCCCAGGCGGTAACCGAAGATGCCCTGCAATTCACGCAGGAAACTGCGCTCATCCATGTCAGCCAGGCGCTGCGCATCCATGCCCTGCCGTGTCCAGACCAGCGCGCAGCGGTTTTCCGGTAACGGCAGCAAAGCCATGGGACCCGCTTCGGTGAAGCGTTCGAAGGCCTGTCCACGATGAGGCTCGCCGGGGGTGATGTTGGCGATCAACGCGCTTTGTTCGTAAGGGGTGTGGCAGACATGAATACCCAGTTGCTCACGCAGGCCCGAGCGGCCACCATCGGCCAGCACCGCCAGGTCGCAGTCAATGTGCGTGTCGTCATTGAGGCGCAGGCGGTAACCGCCCTCGATAGCCTGCATCGACGTCACTTCCGCCGGGCAGCGCCAACTGACCACATCGCTGTCCAGGCCCTGCCACAGGCATTGCCCAAGCCAGGCATTCTCGACCACGTAGCCCAAGGCCGGAACGCCTTCTTCCCTCGCGTCCAGGCGGGTGGCACCGAAGCGCCCCCGGTCCGACACGTGAATCTGGGCGATCGGTTCGGCACGCCGCTCGATGGCAGGCCACAAGCCCAGTCGATCGTAGATCTGGCGGGTCCCGAACGACAGCGCCGAAGAACGCGCATCGTAGCTAGGCTGGAAGCTGTCGCCGGGGGCGAAGGGCTCAATGAGGATGATTTTCCAACCACGCGCCTTGGCCCCTGCCTGCAGGGTCAGCGCCAAGCTGGCCCCAACCAGCCCGCCGCCGATGATCGCGAGATTCACCTGGGTCATAGGCTGGCCTGACGCGCGTCGTGCATCAACGCCTCGATCTCGGCGACGGTGCGGGGAACGCCCGATGTCAGGATTTCACAGCCTTGCCTGGTGACCACCACATCATCCTCGATCCGAATGCCGATGCCGCGCCATTTCTTGGCCACGCTTTCATTGTCGGCTGCTATGTAGATGCCGGGCTCGACAGTCAAGGCCATGCCTGGCTCGAGCACCCGCCACTCACCGCCCACCTTGTAATCGCCCACGTCATGCACATCCATGCCCAGCCAATGGCCGGCACGGTGCATGTAGAACGCCCGGTACGCCTCGCTCTCGATCAACGCCTGCACGTCGCCCTTGAGCAGACCCAGCTCAACCAGCCCTTCGGTGATCACCCGCACGGTGGCTTCATGGGCATGGTTCCAGTGCTTGCCCGGGGCGATTTCGGCAAACGCCGCTGCCTGGGCGCTGAGAACCAGCTCATAGATCGCCTTCTGCTCCGGTGAAAACCGCCCGCTGACGGGGAAGGTGCGGGTGATGTCACTGGCATAGCAATCGATTTCGCAGCCCGCGTCGATCAGGACCAGGTCGCCCTCCTTGAGCGGCGCGTCGTTCTGCTGGTAGTGCAGGATGCAACCATTGCGCCCTGCGGCGACGATCGACCCGTACGCCGGCATTTTTGCCCCGCCCTGGCGGAAGGCGTAATCGAGTTCGGCTTCCAGGCTGTACTCATGAAGGCCCGGGCGGCAAGCCTGCATCGCCCGTACGTGGGCTTTGGCAGATATCTCGGCGGCCGTGCGCATCACTTTCACTTCCGCCGCCGATTTATACAGGCGCATGTCGTGCAGCAGGTGATCCAGGGCAACGAATTCGTTCGGGGGCTGCGCACCGAGGCGGGCCTTGGAGCGGATCACGTTGATCCAGTCCATCAGCCGGCGATCGAACTCGGGATTGCTGCCCATGGCGCTGTAGACGCGTTCGCGGCCTTCAATCAGGCCCGGCAGGATCTCGTCAATGTCGGCGATGGGAAACGCGTCGTCAGCACCGAAGTCGCGCACCGCACCTTCCTGACCGGCCCGCAAGCCGTCCCACAACTCGCGTTCAGGATTGCGCTCGCGGCAGAACATCACGTATTCGCCATGCTCACGGCCGGGTATCAACGCAATGACCGCCTCGGGCTCGGGAAAACCACTGAGGTATTGAAAGTCGCTGTCCTGGCGATACACGTGCTCCACATCACGGTTGCGGATGGCAACGGCGGCGGCAGGCAGGATGGCAATGCTGTTGGGAACCATCTGCGCCATCAGCGCCTTGCGCCGGCGGGCATATTCGGCCTTGGGAATGCGGCTCATGGGCAGACTACCCCGTCGTTCAGTGCAGAGAAGGCTTGGGCGCAGGCGCTGCGGGCTTGGCCAGTTCGGAAAACAGCAGCAACGGCGCGACGCGCAGGTATTCCATCACTTCCATGTAGTCGCTTTCGCCGTCCTCGGATTCTTCCAGCGCTTCCTGCACCTGGGAGATGGCCACCAGGTCCTGGAGCACTTCCTTGGCCTCGATGGACAGGTCCTTGCCACCGGCGTTCAGGCCGAAGCCTGTGATGAAGCCTTGGCACCACTGCCCCAGGGCGGTGGCGCGATCGGTCAGCGCAGCATCATCGGACGGCAGCAGCAGCACGATCGCCATGTCGTCGCTGGTAAGCTCGCCCTTGACCATTTCCTGCAGGCCGATCAGGGCATTGCGCACAGCGTCTTGCGGTTCGGTTTCCAGCAACTGCGCCGCATCGGCCAGCCAGCCGTCGGCATCGAAGCCGGCACCCGCACAGCTGCGGCCGATGAGCAGGCCGTGCAGTTCGGCGGGTGTGACAGGGTGGCCATTGCTGGAAAGCAACATGGCGAAAGCAACGTAGGGCGATTGAGTATTGGGCATGGGCTGCTAGGCGCCGGAGGGCGCAATGACTAGAATGAAGGCCTTGTATCCTAGCACCGGCAGGCGCGCCAAGACCATCGGCACTGGCAGTCACGGCCCAGGGAGAGGCATCATCGCAAGATGAGTCAATGACGGAGCGAATCGAGTGCAACCCACGCAAGAGAACGACCTGCAGGCCCTGATGAGCCGATTCGAGCTGCTGATCGAGCGTGTCGAGCAACTTAAACGGCAAAATGCACTCCTAGTAGCTCAGGAAAAGTCCTGGCGCGAAGAGCGCGCCCACCTCATCGAAAAGAACGAGATCGCCAGGCGCAAGGTCGAGTCGATGATCTTGCGTCTCAAGGCCCTGGAGCAAGACTCATGAGTTCAAGCAATAGCGTCACCGTGCAGATCCTCGACAAGGAATACTCGATCATCTGCCCGCCCGAAGAGCGCAACAACCTGGTCAGTGCAGCTCACTACCTGGACAGCAAGATGCGCGAGATTCGCAGCAGCGGCAAGGTGATCGGTGCCGACCGCATCGCGGTCATGGCGGCGTTGAACATTACCCACGAGATGCTCCATCGCCAGGAAGACCGCAGCGCGGCTCCGGCCGGCGGGGCCACGCGCGAGCAGGTGCGCGATTTGCTGGACCGGGTCGACCAGGCGCTGTCCGACGAGACGGGTACCAAAAAAAACTGAGGTTGTTATACTGGCGCCACTCCCTGGTGGATGCGCCAGTCGGTTATGTCCCTGAGCCGATACGCACAACCACGGGGGTTGCACGCTGGGGCAGGTGTGCATGTCCGCTCGACGGAAAGCCTTAATGTCCCCTGCAATCTCCACCTTGAACTTTCGGGTTCAAGGGCTACACCGATAGCGGTCTTATCGGGGAGCCCGAATTCCTTTGCCCGCCACTCGGCGGGCAAGTCGTTTTGGCCGACAGCAATGGCCAGCACTTCTCGGATCGCCCGTGCCATGACCGACACCGCGACGCTCACCCGCCCTCAACTTCGCAGGCACTTGCGCAACGCGCGCCGGGCGCTCACGCCCGCCCAGCAGCGTCAGGCCGCTGCAGGCCTGTACCGTCTGCTGGCACAGCATCCACTCTTTCGCAAGGCCAGGCATATCGCCTTGTACCTGCCCAACGACGGCGAAATCGACCCTGCATTGTTGCTGCGCGAGGCGCAGCGTCGCGGCAAGCGCACGTACTTGCCGGTGCTGCATGCGTGGCCACGCACCCGCATGGTGTTTCAGCGATTCGAGAAGGGCGAGAAGCTCACGCCCAACCGTTTCCGAATCCCTGAGCCGGCCACCGACCGCAGGCGTCAACGCCCGGTGTGGGCACTGGACCTGATTTTGCTGCCCCTGGTGGGCTTCGACGACGCGGGAGGGCGACTGGGCATGGGCGGTGGCTTCTATGATCGCAGCCTGGCTTACCTGGCCCGTCGGCAGACCTGGAAAAAACCACGGCTGCTAGGCTTGGCGCATGAGTGCCAGAAGGTCGAGCGGCTAGCACAGGCCAGTTGGGACGTGCCTTTGCAGGGAACGGTCTCGGATCGTCACTGGTACGTGGCACCGCGCTAAGCGGTGCCGGAAAGGGTCAGCGTTGCGCCTGACCAGCTTCGTATGGCATCTGGTAGGCGTTATCCAGCTTGCGCTCCCAGATCCCCTGCGCATAACCGGTGGTAACCACACCCAAGCCAAAGATGAACACCAGGACCCACAGCAGGTCCGGCTTTTTACGTTGATTCATCGACGATTGCCCCCCAGGCAAACTGTTCAGTGCTCGGCGACTTCTGGGTAGTACCTGAGCATCGCACCTCAAACGGGGCGCATTCTCCGACAACCTGAGCCACCACGCAAACGTTGACGTCAACCGGCCGTCGGTTTGATGGAACGAGTTATTTCAAAGCATTTCTGGAGCAAACAACATGGCCTATTGGCTGATGAAGTCCGAGCCCGACGAACTGTCGATTGAAGGCCTGGCTCACCTTGGCGAAGCTCGTTGGGACGGTGTACGCAATTACCAGGCGCGCAACTTTATGCGTGCGATGAGCGAGGGGGACACGTTCTTCTTCTACCATTCCAGCTGCCCTCAACCCGGCATCGCCGGCATTGCCAAGGTCATCCGCGCAGCCTATCCGGACCCCACTGCGCTGGACCCGCAAAGCCCTTACCACGATGCCAAGGCCACGCCCGACAAGAACCCGTGGAGTGCGATAGACGTGGCCCACGTGCGGACCCTGCCGCGCGTACTTGAGCTGGGCTGGTTGAAACAACAACCAGCCCTGGCCGAGCTGGCGCTGGTACAAAAAGGCAGTCGCCTGTCGGTCATGCCGGTCACGGCCGAGCAGTGGACGGCCATCCTGGCGATGGTTTGAGGCACCTGCCCTGCTCCGGCATTCCCTTGAACCCCAGCCTTGAGTGGCTGACCGAAAACCAGGTCAGCCGCTCACTGGACGATCAGGTTGTTGAACAGCAGGTCCTCGACGATCGGCTTGCCCTCTTCGGTCTCCATCACCTGCTGAACCTGCTTTAGGGCCTCCTGACGTAAATGCTCCTTGGCCTCCACATTGCTCATGCTGTCCACGGTCTGTTGAGTAAACAGTGCGACGAGCTGGTTGCGGATCAGTGGTTCATGGTGCTGTACCGCCTTGGCGGCCTCATCCCCGGTCACTCGCAATGCGACGTCCGCCTTGAACACCCGCAAGCGCGGACCACCATCGAGCGCATAGTTGCCCACGAACGGCGGCGTCAGCGTGATATAGGCCACCTTGGGCGCACCCTCCTTGCCCTCCTCGGCCACGGCTGCGGCGGGTAACACCAGTGCCAACACCATCAATATCCACGCTTTCACGAAATCGCTCCTCTATTCAGGTGGCGCCAGCTTAACCAGCACATCGTTCAAACCCAAGCCTGGGCTTATGCCGGCCCATCAGGACAAGCCATGCTCGTTGACCCGACTGGCGGCCCTCCTACACTTATCGGCCATTACCCGCAAAGGAATAGGCCACGATGAAAGCGCTGCTATGCAAGCACCTGGGCCCGGCCCGCGACCTGGTCCTGGAAGACGTGCCCAGCCCAACGCCCAAGCCCAACGAAGTGCTGTTGAACGTGCAGGCGGCTGGGGTCAACTTTCCCGATACCCTGATCATAGAAGGTAAATACCAGTTTCAGCCGCCCTTGCCCTTCTCACCGGGTGGAGAGGCCGCGGGCACGGTCGCAGCCGTCGGCGCCAAGGTGGGCGGCTTCAAGGTGGGTGACCGGGTCATGGCACTGACCGGCTGGGGTGCTTTTGCCGAGCAAGTGGCAGTGCCCGCCGCCAACGTAATGGCCGTGCCAGCCGGCATGGACTTCATTACCGCCGCCGCATTCGTCATGACCTACGGCACCTCGATGCACGCCTTGCACCAGCGCGGTCGATTGCAAACCGGCGAGACCTTGCTGGTATTGGGCGCGTCCGGCGGGGTGGGCCTGGCGGCGGTCGAGATCGGCAAGGCCATGGGGGCGCGGGTCATCGCGGCTGCCAGCAGTGCGCAAAAGCTCGCGGTGGCCCGTGCCGCCGGGGCCGATGACCTGATCGACTACAGCCAGGACAACCTGCGCGAGGCCATCAAGCGCCTGACCGATGGCAAAGGTGTGGATGTGATTTACGATCCGGTAGGCGGCGAACTGTTCGAGCACGCCGTGAGGGGCCTGGCGTGGAACGGTAGGTTGTTGGTAGTGGGTTTTGCCAGCGGCACCATTCCCCAATTGGCAGCCAACCTTGTGCTGCTCAAGGGGGCGGCGGTACTGGGCGTCTTCTGGGGCGCGTTTGCCCAGCGCCAACCCGAGGATAACGCGGCCAACTTCAAGCAGCTGTTTGCCTGGCACGCGCAGGGCAAATTGAAGCCTCTCGTTTCACAGACATACGCCCTGGCCGACGCGGGTGCGGCCATCGAAACGCTGGGCCAGCGCCAGGCGGTCGGCAAGCTGGTGGTGGTGCCGCCGCGTGCGTGATCACCGTTCGCGCAGATCGTGACAGCGCCTGAAGCGCGCTTCCAGGTTGCGATCAGGCATATGGTGGCTGCGCAGGGCATGAAGGGTCTGCTCGACGTAATCGCGCGTGGTGCCATAACGCCCTTTGGCGCTGGCCAGTATGTGGCTGAGCACGTTATCCGGCAGATTGCCCGCGTAGCAAGGCAGGTGCCGCTCCAACACGAAACCCAGGGCCTGCACCCTGCTGCCATCGTCGAGTCGGCAGTTGAGCCAGTGGGGGCGGTAGGCCGGGTAAGGCATTTCGCGTTGCCACAGGGCTCGCAGCGATGCATCGAGTGTCGCGTCATCCAGCCTGTAGGCAAAGCCGCTGCACGAGCCGCCTCGATCCAGGCCAAACACCAAACCTGGGGTTTCGGGCGTGCCACGGTGCTCGTGCGACCACAGGTACAAGCCCCGGTGGTAACCGTGCACCCGCGCACGTCGACGCTCCACCGCGCTGCACTCGGGCCGCCAGATCAAAGAGCCATAGGCAAACAGCCACACCGGCCCGCCCTGGTGACGGGACATGGCGGCTTGCATGGAGTGATGCAATTGCTCGTGGGTCAGTTGCTGACCAAAATCGAGCGAAGGGGGGTATGTGACTTGCCAGGATGACCGTTCGAGCGCCGACATAAGCTGCCGCTATGATTCCCTGTTAACAAAGCATGTAACGTGACCGAGCCTGATGCGTTGGTCACTGCGTCGTTGACCAGAACCCTCAGGCAAGTCATTCACGGCAGTCGCGCCAGGCGGTGTATAAGCTAAGTCAGGGCAAGGGGCTGAACAAGTGCATGCAGTGATTTTCACGTCAGGCGCCGACGACCGGCCGTGCAGCGCGTTACCTGCTTACGGGGTGGTGCGGGCAGCCACAGGGGCGCCACGCACCGCGATGGAATTCCTCAGCCGCGAGGCGCGTAGGCGAACACGTCCGCACGCATGCGGTGCGCATCCATGCCAGCGTCCACCAGTGCATCGAGCGTTGCGTAGATCATGTTCGGCGAGCCACTGGCGTACACATGAACGCTGTTGAGGTCGGGGATGTCCTCGCAAACCGCTTCGTGCAGCATCCCGCAACGGCCTTCCCAGCCGCACAGGTCGCTAACCACCTGGTGCAGGTACAGGTTAGGCAAACTCAACCACTGATCCCAATGCTCGATCTGGTAGAAGTCTTCCGGGCGTCGTACGCCCCAGTACAAGTGAACAGGGTGCTTGAAGCCCTGAGCGCGGCAGTGCTCCACAAGGCTGTGCATCTGGCCCATGCCGGTACCGGCGGCGATCAGCACCAATGGCCCGTCCGGCAGTTCGGCCAGGTGGGTATCGCCAAAGGGCATTTCGATGCGAGCCAGGCGATCGCGCTGCAATTGCTCGATCAACTGCACGGCACTGGGCTCGCGCGCCAGTACATGCAATTCAAGCTCGCGTCCGGAATGGGGAGCGCAAGCCAGCGAAAAAGCGGCCGGCTTACCCGCTTCGCGTTCGATCATCAAATACTGCCCGGCATGGTAGCGCGGCGGCTTGCCCGCAGGGGCCAACAGGCGCACGCGCCAGACGTCGCCACCCACTTCACGGCATTCACTGACCGTGCAGGTCAGCTTGCGCACCGGCAGCTCGCCCAGGGCGAGTACGCCGTCCCACAGCAGGATGCAATCTTCGAGCGGCTCGGCGATGCAGGTGAACAATTCGCCATGGTCCCGGACTTCTCCGTTCTGGCGCACGCTGCCTTCGACCAGCAATGCAGCGCAGACATGGCAGTTGCCATTACGGCAGCTGTTGGGGCAGTCATAACCCAGCCGACGCGCACCTTCCAGGATCCGTTCCCCGGGCTCTAGCGTCAGCACTGCTCCGGACGGCTGCAACGTTACCTGCATCAATCTATTCCCAACTGATCCCACAGCTCATCGATACGCCGGGTGACGGCTTCGTCCTTGACGATGACTCGCCCCCACTCGCGTGTAGTTTCGCCCGGCCACTTGTGCGTGGCATCCAGGCCCATTTTCGATCCCAGGCCCGACACCGGAGAGGCAAAATCCAGGTAGTCGATCGGCGTGTTGTCGATCATCACCGTATCACGCTTGGGGTCCATGCGTGTGGTGATGGCCCAGATCACGTCGTTCCAGTCGCGGGCGTTGATGTCGTCGTCGGTCACGATAACGAACTTGGTGTACATGAACTGTCGCAGGAACGACCACACACCCAGCATCACGCGCTTGGCATGCCCTGGGTACTGCTTCTTCATGGTCACCACCGCCATGCGGTAGGAGCACCCCTCCGGTGGCAGGTAGAAATCGACGATTTCCGGGAACTGCTTCTGCAGGATCGGCACGAACACTTCGTTCAGCGCCACCCCGAGAATGGCCGGCTCATCCGGCGGCCGGCCGGTGTAGGTGCTGTGGTAGATCGGCTTTTGCCGATGGGTGATGCGCTCGACGGTGAACACCGGGAAACTGTCCACTTCGTTGTAGTACCCGGTATGGTCCCCATACGGGCCTTCAGGCGCCATCTCGCCTGGGTGAATGACCCCTTCGAGGATGATCTCGGCCGTGGCCGGCACCTGCAGATTGCTGCCGCGGCACTTGACCAGCTCGGTGCGATTACCCCGCAACAGGCCCGCGAAGGCGTATTCGGAAAGCGTATCGGGAACCGGGGTCACTGCACCCAGGATAGTGGCAGGGTCTGCCCCCAACGCCACGGCCACCGGGAACGGCTGGCCAGGGTTTTTTTCACACCACTCACGGTAGTCCAGGGCGCCACCACGGTGGCTGAGCCATCGCATGATCACTTTGTTGCGACCAATCACCTGCTGCCGGTAGATACCCAGGTTCTGGCGGTCCTTGTTCGGACCGCGCGTTACGGTCAGGCCCCAGGTGATCAGCGGTGCCACATCGCCCGGCCAGCAATGCTGGATCGGCAATGCGCCAAGGTCCACGTCCTCTCCTTCGAGCACCACTTCCTGGCAAACGGCGTCCTTGACCACCTTGGGCGCCATCGACACCACTTTCTTGAAGATCGGCAGCTTGGACCAGGCGTCCTTGAGCCCTTTGGGAGGCTCAGGCTCTTTGAGAAAAGCCAGCAGCTTGCCGATCTCGCGCAGCTCATCGACCGACTCGGCACCCATGCCCATGGCCACCCGTTCAGGCGTACCGAACAGGTTGCCCAATACGGGAATGTCGAAGCCGGTCGGCTTTTCGAACAACAGCGCAGGGCCTTTGGCACGCAGCGTGCGATCGCAGACCTCGGTCATTTCCAGCACTGGGGAGATCGGGACCTGGATGCGCTTGAGCTCGCCGCGCTGTTCCAGGCCACGAATGAAGTCGCGCAAGTCGCGATACTGCATGCATGAGCCTCGTGTTGGCCGTATCGGTCGGGGGTTCAGAGTGTAGCGCCGTTCAGCGTGCAATGGTCAAAACTGATCAGGGCCGCTTCGCGTCCCATCGCAGCCGGTCCGGGGCACCGGACCGACTGCGATGGGCTGCGAAGCGGCCCCGTTCGATTCAGACCTGAAACGCTTACTTGCGCTTCATCGACAGGAAGAACTCGTCGTTGGTCTTGGTCTGCTTGAGCTTGTCGACCAGGAACTCGATGGCAGCGATCTCGTCCATCGGGTGCAACAGCTTGCGCAGGATCCACATGCGTTGCAGTTCGTCGTCGGCGGTCAGCAGCTCTTCGCGGCGAGTACCCGAACGGTTGATGTTGATGGCGGGGAACACACGCTTTTCAGCGATACGACGGTCCAGGGGCAGCTCCATGTTGCCGGTGCCCTTGAATTCCTCGTAGATCACCTCGTCCATCTTCGAACCGGTTTCGACCAGCGCGGTGGCGATGATGGTCAGCGAGCCGCCTTCCTCGATGTTACGGGCGGCACCGAAGAAGCGCTTGGGCTTTTCCAGGGCGTGGGCGTCGACACCACCGGTCAGCACTTTGCCCGAGCTTGGAATGACCGTGTTGTAGGCACGTGCCAGGCGGGTGATGGAGTCGAGCAGGATGACCACGTCCTTCTTGTGCTCGACCAGGCGCTTGGCCTTCTCGATGACCATTTCGGCCACTTGCACGTGACGGGTTGGCGGCTCGTCGAAGGTAGAGGCAACCACTTCGCCGCGTACGGTACGCTGCATCTCGGTCACTTCTTCCGGGCGCTCGTCGATCAGCAGAACGATCAGGTGGCACTCAGGGTTGTTACGGGTGATGTTGGCTGCGATGTTCTGCAGCATGATGGTCTTGCCCGCCTTGGGCGGGGCGACGATCAGGCCACGCTGGCCCTTGCCGATCGGGGCGCACAGGTCGATGACACGGCCGGTCAGGTCTTCGGTGGAGCCGTTGCCAGCCTCCATCTTCAGGCGCTTGTTGGGGAACAGCGGCGTCAGGTTTTCGAACAGGATCTTGTTCTTGGCGTTTTCCGGCCGGTCGAAGTTGATGGTATCGACCTTCAACAGGGCGAAGTAGCGCTCCCCTTCCTTCGGCGGGCGGATCTTGCCAACGATGGTATCGCCGGTACGCAGGTTGAAGCGGCGGATCTGGCTAGGCGAAACGTAGATATCGTCAGGGCCGGCCAGGTAGGACGCATCAGCAGAACGCAGGAAACCGAAGCCATCCTGGAGAATCTCCAGCACGCCGTCACCCGAGATCTCTTCGCCGCTTTTCGCATGCTTTTTCAGCAGGGAGAAAATCACGTCCTGTTTGCGCGAACGGGCCATGTTCTCGATGCCCATTTGTTCGGCCATTTCCAAAAGATCGGTAATCGGCTTTTGCTTGAGTTCAGTCAGGTTCATAAGGGGAATGACGTAATCATGTAAGAAGGGAGAATTAAGCTTCTGGCTTAATGAAGCCGCGCCGCTAGATGGCGAAAG
>NZ_JBJJMO010000043.1:0-41540 GCF_046231935.1 Pseudomonas sp. KCJK9111
GAAAAAGCCCGCCGATAAGGGCGGGCTTCTCGTACAGATTTCACACAGAAGCGAACTGACTGTTCGATTCATACGATTGCTTTACTTGACGCTGACCCGGTGGTCTAGCTTGAGTATTCGCAACCGCTGCGAAGATGGTGGGTCGTGTAGGATTCGAACCTACGACCAATTGGTTAAAAGCCAACTGCTCTACCAACTGAGCTAACGACCCGTTGGATGGCGCGTATAATACTGATTTCTATAGAGAAATCAACACCCCGCAGTTAAATTTCTTAAAAATAGCGCGTTGGGTCCGCCACGGATGCTGCCTTGAAGCCGTCAGCGCGCAAGCGGCAGCTGTCGCACTTGCCACAGGCACGCCCGTCGTCATCAGCCTGGTAGCACGACACAGTCAAGCTATAGTCGACCCCGTGTGCCACGCCGGCCTGGACGATCTGGGCTTTGCTCATGTTCTGCAAGGGCGCCTGAATGCGGAAACACTGCCCTTCGACCCCTGCCTTGGTGGCCAAGTTGGCCATGCGTTCGAAGGCTTCGACGAATTCGGGGCGGCAGTCCGGGTAGCCGGAATAATCCACGGCATTGACACCGATGAAAATGTCACGGGCTTGCAGCACTTCAGCCCAGCCCAGCGCCAGCGACAGAAACACCGTGTTGCGCGCTGGCACGTAGGTCACCGGGATACCCTCCCCCGGCGTTTCCGGCACATCGATGCTGCTGTCGGTCAGGGCCGAGCCACCGATACCGTCCAGGTTCAGCCCGATCACCTTGTGCTCTACCACGCCCAGGTCCTGGGCGACCCGTGCAGCGGCGTTGAGCTCGGCGCGGTGACGCTGGCCGTAATCGAAGCTCATGGTATAGCAGGCATAGCCCTGGGCCTTGGCCATGGCCACTACCGTGGCCGAGTCCAGACCACCGGACAGAAGAATCACTGCGCGTTTATCAGTCATGTCTCACTCTCTTGCTCAGCGGCCAGGTTCGTCGTTCCACAACAGCTTGTGCAGCTGAAGCTGGAAACGCACAGGCAAGTTGTCGGCAACGATCCAGTCGGCCAGGTCAGTGGCACTCACTTGGTGGTGGCTGGGCGAGAACAATACTTCGCCGGCGCGCTCGGCCAGGTTGTACTGAATCAACTTGGACACCGCCCAGTCGTAATCTTCGCGGGAGCAGATGACGAACTTGACCTGGTCGTTGCGCGTCAGGTGCTCGATGTTCTCATAGCGGTTGCGGTGCGATTCTTCCGAACCTGGGGTTTTCAGGTCGACGACGCGGCTGACACGGGTGTCGGTGCCGGCGATATCGAGCGCGCCGCTGGTTTCCAGCGAGACTTCGTAACCGGCGTCGCACAGGCGCTGCAACAGGGGCAAGGCGTTAGGCTGAGCAAGGGGCTCGCCGCCCGTCACGCAGACATAGCGCGGCTTGAAGCCGGCCACCTGTTCAAGGATCGAATCCAGGCTGCGAAGGGTGCCGCCACTGAAGGCATAGGCGCTGTCGCAGTATTGGCAACGCAGGGGGCAACCGGTGAGCCGCACGAATACCGTGGGCAGCCCAGCCGTTCGTGTTTCACCCTGCAACGAGTAAAAGACTTCGGTGATGCGTAATGTATCTTGCATGATCGCCACGGGCGTGACAGCAAAACAGGCTGCCCGCCTCCGTCAGGCACTGGCACGGACTCGACATAGCGTTATCCGTGACAGCGTGTTTACGAAAAAAGGGCGGTGATTCTAACGAAAAAACCCGCGCCAGGCGCGGGTTTCTTTCGAACGGGGGGCAAACGCCGCATTACTTCACAGCTTTTGCAGGTCTCGCTGCGCCAGTTGCGCAGCCGATGTGCCCGGATATTGGGTAACCACCTGCTGAAGAATGCCCTTTACCTTGTCCGTATGGCCGAGACGACGCTCGACGTCGGCCAGTTTGTACAAGGAGTCTGGCACCTTGCTGTGTTTGGGGTACTTCTGGCTTACCTGGGCGAACGCCTGGCTTGCGCCCTGCAGATCACCCTTGGCCAGGTTCACTTCGCCCAGCCAATACTGTGCGTTACCGGCATATTGGCTGCTGGGGTACTTGCGCAGGAAGGCGTTGAACGCCTGGCTGGCCTTGTCGAAGTCTTTTTGCTTGATCAGGTCGAAGGCAGCATCGTAGTAGAGCTTCTCCTTGGCCGGATCACCGGGCTCGCTACTGGCGGCCGTTTGTTGGGCAGCAGCACCGGCTGCAGCCCCCGCGGCGGCGCCAGAGGCACCACCGGCGGAAGAATTGTCAGAGGTCGCGGCAGGCGCGGCGCCACTGTTGATGCGACGGTCCAGGTCCTGGTATCGCTCCAGGTTTTCCTGCTTCATGCGAGACACATCGTTTTGCAATTCTTCGATGATGCCTTGCTGGCGGGAAAGCTGATCCTGCATCTGTTGCAGCTGCATGAACAGCTGGCCCTGTGCAGAGGCAGGGGCCGAAGCCCCTGACCCGGCATAGGCGCCGCTCGTGCCATAACCCGCAGGCGGATAGCTGCCTGTGTTGTCATCTACTACAGGGACTGCAGCCCACGCCGAAAGGGGCAGGCTGAGTGCGAGGACGGTTACTGCACGGCGGCACTTGCGCATAGGAACTTACTTACGCAGTTCTACGCGACGGTTTTGAGCCCAGGACTGCTCGTCGTTGCCGGTAGCAACTGGACGCTCTTCACCGTAGGAAACCACTTCCAGCTGAGCAGGGGAAACGCCCTGCAGAACCAGGTAGCGCTGAACGGCCTTGGCACGACGCTCACCCAGAGCCATGTTGTACTCGCGGGTGCCGCGCTCGTCGGTGTTGCCTTCCAGGACAACGCGGTTGCCGTTGGCTTTCAGGTCCTTGGCGTGAACGTCCAGAGCGCGCATGGCTTCTGGCTTCAGGTCCGAGCTGTCGTATTCGAAGTAGAAGGTGGTGATTGCGCGCAGAGCGGCTTCTTCGCTCAGGGAACCGTCGACTGCGCCGGTGTTGGCACCGTAGCCAGCGTTCGGGTCAACGGCGCCAGCGCCTTCACCTGCGTTGTCACCGCCCTTGGAGGAGCAACCTACAGCCACGGCCATGGCCAGAGCCAGCGCAGCGAATTTACCAAACTTCAGCATTTCCATCGTGAAACTCCTAATGAAACCCCAGTGTGTTAAGCAAAACGTATTACGCCGCAATCAGTTCAGGTAAGGGGACCAGGACGGTTCTCTGACTTCGCCTTGAGCGGTAGGAAGTGGGAGCCTCACGCGGCCATTAAGCGACACGAGCATCAAGACTCCCCGGCCCTGCTGGCGGGTGGCGTAGATTAGCATGGTGCCGTTGGGCGCAACAGTGGGAGACTCATCAAGACTTGTTTCCGAGAGAATCTTTACACTTCCGCGTTGCAAGTCCTGGGCGGCAACTTTGAAGTTGGTGAAACCCTGTTGGCGGTGAATCATCACCAGGGTCTTTTCATCCGCCGAGAGTTTGGGGTTGGCGTTGTAGTTACCCACGAAGGTTACGCGCTCGGCGCTGCCGCCACTGACCGACTGTTTGTAGATCTGCGGCTTGCCGCCCCGGTCGGACGTGAAGTACAGGGTGTTGCCGTCTTTACCCCAGAAGGGCTCGGTATTGATGCCAGGGCCGGCGGTCACGCGGCTGATCTGACGCGAAGCCACGTTCATCACGTAGATATCCGGGTTGCCATCCTTGGACAACACGAAGGCCAGGCGCGAACCATCGGGCGACCAGGCAGGTGCGCCATTGAGGCCTTCGAAGTTGGTGACCTGTTCACGGCGACCGGTATCGATGTGCTGGACGAAGATACGCGGGCGCTTCTGCTCGAACGATACATAGGCGATGCGTTTGCCATCGGGCGCAAAGCGCGGCGACAGGATGGGCTCGCGGGACTGCAGCAGGGTCACGGCGCGGGCACCGTCATAGTCCGAACGCTGCAGGGTGTAGCGCGTGTTGTTGGTGGAGAAGCGCTCGGCCGTCACGTACAGCATGCGCGTGGAGAAGGCACCCTTGATACCGGTCAGCTTCTCGAACGACTGGTCGGCGATGTAGTGCGACATGTCGCGCAACTGGTCGGTGCTGCCAGCGACGCTGCCGGTCAGGACCTGCTGCTCGGTGGCGACGTTGAACAGGGCATATTGCACCTGCAAGCGCCCACCGGAGGGCACGATGCTGCCGACCATCACGTACTGGGCACCCAGCGCCTTCCAGTCGCGGAAGATGACTTCGCTGGCCTGGGATGGCTGGCTGATCATGTTCTGGCGCGGGATAGGCGAATAGTAGCCGGAGTTGCGCAGGTCGTTGCCGATGATGTCGGCCATGTCTTCAGGCAGCACACTGCCACCCTGAACAGCGAACGGCACCACCGCAATTGGCGTTGCCCGGTCACTGCCACTGGTGACCAGGATGTTCTTTTCCTCTGCTACGGCCATGCCTGCCACGCAGCACAGCATGACCAGCAGTCCTCTCAGACGTTTAATCACAACGCTAGATCCTCAGGTGTAAATGTCATCTTGAACGAGCGATATTGGTTGAAATCGCTCGGCTTCATGCCCTGCATTTCAGTCAGGCGACCGATGTTTTTCACCGCTGCCACCGCCGAGCTGTCGTAGGGGCCGTCACCGCTTGACCGGGCCACACTGACGCTGGTGATGGTGCCATCGGGCAACATGCTGATCTGCAGTACCACCGTCATGCCTTTACGCGCCGATGGCGGGCGAGCCCAGCCTTCTGCCGCGCGCATGCGGATCAAGTCGTCGAAGTCGCCGGCCACCTGGTCACCCTGCTCATCGGCCAGCGCCTGCTGCCGCTCGGTGGTGTCGGACAAGAGCTCGGCCAGGGCCTGTGCCTTCTTGTCTTCAGCCGCCTTGCGAGCCGCTTCCTGTGCCTTTTTCTTCTGGGCATCGGCCGCGGCCTTCTTCTTGGCGTCTTCGGCTGCCTTCTTCTTCGCTTCTTCGGCCGCTGCCGCCTTCTTCTTGGCGTCTTCGGCCGCTTTTTTCTTCGCATCCTCGGCGGCCTTCTTCTTGGCCTCCTCGGCAGCTTGCTTCTTCGCCTCTTCAGCGGCCTGTTTCTTGGCCTCTTCTTCGGCTTTTTTCTTCGCTTCTTCCTCGGCCTTCTTCTTGGCGATGTCAGCCTGCTGTTTCTCGGCCGCTTTCTTCGCCTCATCGGCCTTCTTGGCTTCAGCCGCTTTCTTGGCCTCGGCGGCTTTGGCAGCTTCAGCGGCCTTGGCAGCGTCCTCGGCTTTCTTGGCCTCGGCTGCCTCGCGTGCCTCCTGGGCCTTTTGAGCAGCGTCGGCTTTCTTTTGTTCCGCAGCTTTCACCGCTTCCTGCTCGACCTTCTTCTGCTCAAGCTGCTCGACCTCGGTCTGGCGCGAAGCGGTTTTCTTGGCTTCCCCGGCAATCTTTTGATTGGTCTGAGTGGTGGCCTGGCTCTTGGACTTGAGCTGATACAGCGTAGCCTGAACGATCGGCTTGGCCGGCGGCAGTTCGGGCGTCATGGCAAAGCTTACGAACAGCATGCCGAACACCAGCACATGCAGGCCGATGGCCCAGACACTGGGCCAGAAGTAGCTTTCCGAGGCAGAGGGCTCTCGCTGTTGCATCAGGGTGCCTCGGTAATCAGGCCGACGTTACCGACACCGGCTTTCTGCAGCCCGCCCATGGCACCCATGACCGCGCCGTAGTCCACCGCCTTGTCGCCGCGGATGAATACCTGGGTCTGCTTGCCCTGGTCGCGGCCGGCCGCGATGATCTTGGTGACGGCGTCGGTCATGGCCGGCAGGGTCATGGCCTTGTCCATCTGCTTGTCGGTATCGACTTCGCTGCCAAGGTTCCAGTAGTAGGTCTTGTCGGCCTTGATGGAAATGGTAAGGATCTGGACGTTGTTGTCCTGCGGCAAGGCTTCGCTGGAAACCTTGGGCAGGTCGACCTTCACGCCCTGGTTGAGCATGGGCGCCGTCACCATGAAGATGACCAGCAGCACCAGCATCACGTCGATGTAGGGCACCACGTTCATCTCGGCGACGGGCTTGCGTTTGTGGCGAACTCGGGCCATGGGCTTCTACCTGATTACTCTTCGCTGGTGTGCACTTTGCGGTGCAGGATCGCCTGGAACTCGTCGGCGAAGGTGTAGTAACGGCCGATCAGCGTCTCGCTGCGGGCCGCGAAGCGGTTGTACGCAATCACCGCCGGGATGGCTGCGAACAGGCCGATGGCCGTGGCGATCAACGCCTCGGCGATGCCCGGCGCAACGGTGGCGAGCGTAGCTTGCTGGGCGCTGGCCAGGCCGCGGAAGGAGTTCATGATGCCCCACACGGTACCGAACAGGCCGATATAGGGGCTGGTCGAACCCACGGTCGCCAGGAACGGCAAACTTTGCTCGAGCTTTTCTTCTTCGCGGGAAATGGCAACGCGCATGGCACGGCCAACCCCTTCCATCACGGCATCCGGGTCAACGCCAGGTTGCTGACGCAGGCGGGAAAACTCCTTGAAGCCTGCACGGAAGACCTGCTCCACACCCGAGTCCGGGTCCGGGTTGCTACCGGCCTGGCGGTACAGCTTGGACAGGTCGATACCCGACCAGAAGCGCTCCTCGAAAGCATCGAGCGCACGACGACCGGCGCGCAGCATGGTGCTGCGCTGGAAAATCATGATCCACGAGGTGACCGAGGCGGCCACCAGGGTCAGCATCACCAGCTGCACCACGACGCTGGCGTTACTGACCAGACTCCACATGGAGGTATGGTCGACGACGTTAGCTTCCACGCTTATTCTCCTGCATTCGATTGATTACCCGAGCCGTCTGCCGCAAAGGCGTCGCGCAGCTGGGGAGGTATGGCTCGGGGTTTGAAAGTGTCGGCGCGCACAGCGGCTATCAGGAACCGCCCTTCGCAGAGCAGCGTGTCGTCCCTTTCCCGCCACACTTGCTGCACGAAGTGCAAGCTGGCGCGATTGAGTTCAAGTACGTGCGCGGTCACCCGCAATTCATCGTCCAGCCGCGCCGGCGCGTGGTAGCGCGCTTCGCTGGAATGGACCACGAACAGCAGGTTGTCGTCAGCCAGTTGCGACTGGGAAAAGCCCAGGTGCCGCAAGCGTTCGGTGCGCGCGCGCTCCATGAATTTCAGGTAGTTGACGTAATACACCACGCCACCGGCATCGGTATCTTCGTAATAGACGCGACAACGGTGTGTGAACGGTTCCAGGCCTTTTTGCGCGCGCATACTCTAGTGCTTACTCCTCGGCTTGCCAATCCGCTCTGGCAACTGTTTTTCAACATTCATGTCCAGGTGCCAACGCCCCCGCTGCATGCCAGCGGTAGGACCACGAAAAGCGTGTTTCGATCTGTCATTCATCACCCGGCTCGGAAAAATCCGCGCCCTCCCCCAACCGCCCGGGAACATTCAGGCCGAAGTGCAGGTAGGCGTGCCGGGTCACCACACGGCCACGGGGGGTGCGCATGATGTAGCCCTGCTGGATGAGATAGGGCTCGAGCACGTCCTCGATGGTGTGACGTTCTTCGCTGATGGCGGCGGCAAGGTTGTCGACGCCGACCGGGCCACCGTCGAACTTCTCGATCATGGTCAGCAGCAGGCGCCTGTCGGAATGGTCGAAGCCGCGCTCATCGACGTCCAGCAGGTTGAGCGCCATGTCGGCCACGGCCTTGGTGATCTGGCCCTTGCCGCGCACCTCGGCGTAGTCGCGTACCCGCCGCAGCAAGCGGTTGGCAATGCGCGGCGTGCCACGGGCACGGCGTGCGATCTCGTAGGCACCGAGGTCCTCGATGACCAGGCCCAGGATGTTGGCCGAACGGCTGACGATGGTGGCCAGGTCCTTGTCGCTGTAGAACTCCAGCCGCTGCACGATACCGAAACGATCGCGCAGCGGGTTGGTGAGCATGCCGGCGCGCGTCGTGGCCCCGACCAGCGTGAAAGGTGGCAGGTCGAGCTTGATCGAGCGGGCCGCCGGGCCTTCGCCGATCATGATGTCGAGCTGGAAGTCTTCCATGGCTGGGTAGAGCACTTCTTCGACGACCGGCGAGAGCCGGTGGATCTCATCGATGAAGAGCACGTCATGAGGCTCAAGGTTGGTCAGCATGGCGGCCAAGTCGCCAGGGCGCTCGAGAATCGGCCCCGAGGTGCTTTTGACCGACACCCCCATTTCGTGGGCGATGATGTTGGCCAGGGTGGTCTTGCCCAGGCCTGGCGGCCCGAAGATCAGCGTGTGGTCGAGCGACTCGCTGCGCCCACGCGCCGCCTGGATGAACAACGCCATCTGCTCGCGCACCACGGGCTGGCCGATGTACTCCTCCAGCCGCAATGGCCGGATGGCGCGATCCTGGACTTCTTCGCGGTCGCGGCCACTGGCAGCGATCAGGCGGTCGGCTTCGATCACTTGGTAATCATCCCCTTGAGGCTGCGACGAATCAGCTCTTCACTGGAAAGCCCCGACTTGTCCTTGATCGCGCCGATGGCCTTGCTCGCTTCCTGAGGCTTGTAGCCCAGGGACACCAGGGCGCTGACCGCATCCGCCTCGGCGCTGGACTCGCTGGCGGCCGGCAGTGGGCCATCGGACACCAGCGTGAACATGGCCGGCGACGTTTCCCAGGCCTTGAAGCGGTCCTTGAGCTCGACCAGCAGGCGCTCTGCTGTTTTTTTGCCTACGCCGGGTACGCGTACCAACACCGAGGCATCCTGGGCCTGGACGCAGCGCACCAGCTCGTCGATCTCAAGCCCGGACATCAGTGCCAGGGCCAGCTTGGGGCCTACACCGTTGAGCCGAATCAGTTCGCGGAACAATTCGCGCTCGCGCTTTTCGGCAAAGCCATAGAGCAGGTGGGCGTCTTCGCGCACCACAAGGTGTGTGTGCACTGTCACCGGTTCGCCGACCTTGGGCAGGCGATAAAGCGTCGTCATGGGGACTTCCAGTTCGTAGCCCACGCCATTGACGTCGATGATGAGGTGCGGCGGCTGCTTTTCCGCCAGGGTGCCGCGCAAACGTCCGATCACGTTTCGATCCTTTTCACGGGGAGCTGCTCGATGGCTGCTCAACCCTATCAGCAAATACGGCAGGCGGACGCTCCACCTGCACAAAATGTGTATCAGCGCATGAAGCGCTTACAGACGCAAGCGCCCACCGCGCCGACGCGCCGTCGACAGCCCATGGGGCACCAGACTTGAACGGGTGTGGGCATGGCACAAGGCGATGGCCAGCGCGTCGGAAGCATCGATCTGGGGCTTCTGGGTCAGCTTGAGCAGGTGCATGACCATCATCATCACCTGGTCCTTGTTCGCCCCGCCGGTACCGGCCACCGCCTGCTTGACCTGAGTGGCGCTGTACTCGGCGATTTCCAAGCCTGCTTCAGCCGCGGCGACGATGGCCGCGCCTCGGGCTTGCCCCAGTTTGAGGGCGGAATCGGCGTTGCGGGCCATGAACACCCGCTCGATGCCCATGGTCACCGGGCCATGCTGACCGATGACTTCGCTGACCCCCCGAAACACGATCTGCAAGCGCTCGTGCAGTTCACCACTGCCTGTGCGGATGCAGCCTGAGGCCACGTACTCGCAACCACGTACGGTCTGGCGGACGACGCCATAACCTGTGATGCGCGAGCCGGGGTCGATACCTAGAATCAGAGTCATAGCGCCTGTCGTTGAAGTAGAGCGGTGTGCAAACAGTACAGGCCCTTTCGCAGGTCAACCCCCTGGCCAGGTCGCATGTGTCGCCACCTGTGCCACGGGTGCCCTGCGAAAGGGCCTGTACGACGCCCGGAAGCGTCAGTATGGCGCGCCGGAAAGCCCTCAGCCGAGGTTTTCCATGATCTCGTCGGAAATCTGCGCATTGGAGTAGACGTTCTGTACGTCGTCCAGGTCTTCGAGCATGTCGATCAGCTTGAGTACCTTCTCGGCGCCTTCCTGATCGAGTTCGGCGCTGGTGGTCGGCTGCATCACGATTTCGGCGTCGGCCGCCTTGAAACCGGCCTCTTCCAAGGCATTGCGCACGGCGTAGAAGCTGTTGAACGAGGTGAACACGTCAAACGAACCGTCCTCGTGGGCCACCACGTCGTCGGCATCGGCCTCCATGGCCGCCTCCATCAAGGCATCCTCCTCCAGGCCCGGTGCAAAGCTGATCTGCCCCTTGCGCTCGAACAGGTAGGCGACCGAGCCATCGGTGCCCAGGTTGCCCCCGCACTTGGTAAAGGCATGGCGCACTGCTGCAGCTGTGCGGTTGCGGTTATCGGTCATGGCCTCGACCATGATCGCTACACCGCCCGGCCCGTAACCTTCATAGGTGAGCTCTTCGACGTTGTCGCTTTCGTTCGTGCCGGCGCCACGGGCCACTGCGCGATCGATGATATCGCGGCTCATGTTGGCGCCCAGTGCCTTGTCCAGCGCCAGGCGCAGGCGCGGGTTGGAGGCAGGGTCCGGGCCGCCTTGCTTGGCAGCGACTGTCAGCTCGCGGATCCACTTGGTGAATACCTTGCCCCTCTTGGCATCCTGGCGCTCTTTGCGGTGCTTGATGTTCGCCCACTTGGAATGACCCGCCATAACGACTCCCGATCCGTGTAACAGAAACAGGTTCCGCCCCGAAGGGCGGAACGTGGAAAGACTGCGCCAAAGCGCGTGGGCGCAACCGCCGGCTGCGCCCGGGCCGATTACTCGACCTTGGTCTGCTCGCGCAGACGGATGTGCAGCTCACGCAATGCCTTGGCATCGACCATGCCCGGCGCCTGGGTCATGACACACGCGGCGCTCTGGGTTTTCGGGAAGGCAATCACTTCACGAATCGACTGGGCGCCGGTCATCAGCATGACCAGGCGATCCAGGCCGAAGGCCAGGCCACCGTGAGGCGGTGCACCGAACTTCAGGGCATCGAGCAGGAAGCCGAACTTCTCTTCCTGTTCCGCCGCCTCGATACCCAGTAGGCGGAACACTGCCTGCTGCATTTCCTTGCGGTGGATACGGATCGAGCCGCCACCGAGTTCGGTGCCGTTGAGCACCATGTCATAGGCACGGGACAGGGCCGTGGCCGGGTTGGCTTCCAGTTCCTCGGGCGTGCACTTGGGCGCGGTGAACGGGTGGTGCAGCGCGGTGAAGCTGCCGTCTTCGTTTTCTTCGAACATGGGGAAATCGACGACCCACATCGGCGCCCACTCGCAGGTGAACAGTTCGAAGTCGTGACCCAGACGAATACGCAGGGCGCCCAGCGCTTCGCTGACCACCTTGAACTTGTCGGCACCGAAGAACACGATGTCGCCGTCAACGGCGCCCACGCGGTCGAGGATGGTGTTGAGATTGGCCTCGGGGATGTTCTTGACGATCGGCGACTGCAGACCTTCAACGCCCTTGGCACGCTCGTTGACCTTGATGTAGGCAAGGCCACGGGCACCGTAGATGCCGACAAACTTGGTGTATTCGTCGATCTTGCTGCGCGGCATGCTGGCGCCGCCTGGCAGGCGCAGCGCGGTGACGCGGCATTTAGGATCGTTGGCGGGGCCGGCGAATACCTTGAAGTCCACGTCCTTGAGCTGGTCGGCGACGTCAACCAGCTCCAGCGGGATGCGCAGGTCTGGCTTGTCGGAGCCATAGCGACGCATGGCTTCCTCGAAGGTCATGTGCGGGAATTCGCCGAACTCCAGGTCCAGCACTTCCTTGAACAGCTTGCGGATCATGCTCTCGGTCAGGCCCATGATCTCGGACTCGTCCAGGAAGCTGGTCTCGATGTCGATCTGGGTGAATTCCGGCTGGCGATCGGCACGCAGGTCTTCGTCGCGGAAGCACTTGGCAATCTGGTAGTAACGATCGAAACCGGCGACCATCAGCAACTGCTTGAACAGCTGTGGCGACTGCGGCAGGGCGAAGAAGCTACCGGCGTGGGTACGGCTTGGCACCAGGTAGTCGCGCGCGCCTTCAGGGGTGGCGCGGGTCAGGATCGGCGTTTCCACGTCGAGGAAGCCGTTTTCGTCGAGAAAGCGTCGAATGCTGCTGGTGATGCGCGAACGCAGGCGCAGCTTGTCGGCCATCTCAGGGCGACGCAGGTCGATGAAGCGGTAGCGCAGACGCGTTTCTTCACCAACGTCGGAGTATTCGTTCAGCGGGAACGGCGGGGTTTCGGCTTCGTTCAGCACATTGAGCTGGTAGCCGAGGATTTCGATGGCACCGGAGGCCATGCTGCTGTTCACCGCACCTTCCGGGCGACGGCGGACCTTGCCGGTGATCTGCACGACATACTCGCTGCGCACACGGTCGGCTGCGGCGAAGGTGTCGGCGCGATCCGGATCGAAAACGACCTGGGCCATGCCCTCGCGGTCACGGATGTCGAGGAAGATCACCCCGCCGTGGTCCCGGCGACGATGGACCCAGCCGCAAAGGGTGACTTCCTGGCCGTCCAGGCTCTCGTTCAGTTGGCCGCAATAATGGCTGCGCATCATGATGGTGGTTTCGCTTCTCGTGATTCGTGTATTCGATGGAGGCCTTGGCCGCCCGGAGGGCTAATACTGCAAGACCCGGTCATAGCATTCAACTCAGTCGGCCTTGTCGCCGCCTGCCAGATTCTTTTTCGCACCGGTCTTGAAGTCGGTTTCGTACCAGCCGTTACCGCTCAGGCGAAAGCCGGGTACCGACAGCAGTTTCTTCATCGCCGGCGCCTGGCAGGCCGGGCAATCGGTGAGCGGCGCGGCGCTGATTTTCTGCAGCACTTCCATACGGTGCTCGCAGGACGCACATTGATAGTCGTAAAGGGGCATGGATGTCTCTCGTCAACCATAACGCTGGCTGCCTGGGCAGCAAAAGGCGGGATTATATATGGTTAACCAGCGCTGCGCAGCCCGCCGGGCAATCAGTGCGACGTCGGTGGCTGCTGCAACCAGGCAACGCAGATCACCCGTATCAGCCCGCTGAAGTTGCGCACGCCCCCCTGGCGCAGGTGCACCTCACGGTCGACGTAGGACAACACCGCACTGACCGAGCACTGGTTGGCAGCGGCAATGCGCTCGAGGATACCCCAATACACGGCTTCAAGGCGCAGACAGGTGGAAAAACCATTGAGCCGCACCGAGCGGGAAACAGGCTGGGTCTGCAACATGTCGAAATCTGCCGTGAATGGGTCGACGCATTGCTTGCCGGGCCAGCGCCCCTGACCTGCCGTCCGCTTGCCAGACTGAGCCATCTGCACACCTCCTGATGATTGAACCAAGGGGTGTATCAAGCGCCGAACGCGCCAGTGCAGAGCAGCGGCAAACCCTTCCCGCACAGAAACCGGCAGGCCGGCCCAGTCACCCTGGGCAGGCCTGCCGGCACGGCCCGGCTATTTCTCGTCGAGCAACACGCGCAGCATCCATGCAGTCTTTTCGTGGACCTGCATGCGCTGGGTCAGCAGATCGGCGGTGGGTTCATCGCTGACCTTGTCAACCGCTGGGAAGATGCTGCGGGCGGTGCGCACTACCGCTTCCTGCCCTTGCACCAGTTGCCGGATCATCTCGTCGGCTGGGGGAACCCCCTCCTCTTCCTTGATCGAAGAGTGCTTGGCGTAGAACGCGTAGGACCCAGGCGCCGGGAACCCCAGGGCGCGGATGCGCTCGGCAATGGCGTCCACCGCCAGCGCCAGCTCGTTGTACTGCTCCTCGAACATCAGGTGCAGGGTACGGAACGAGGGCCCGGTGACGTTCCAATGGAAGTTGTGGGTTTTCAGATACAGCACGTAGGTATCTGAAAGCAGGCGGGAAAGCCCATCGACGATGGACTTGCGATCTTCTTCACTGATGCCGATATCGATTGCCATGATGCTCCCCTTCGGAAAACGTGAAACCCAAGCGGGTGCCGACCACTTTAGCAACACTCTGAGCGCCGCGCCTCTGTCAGGTGGCCGCAGGCACAGGGCGCCGGGTGCAGTTTGAGTAGCCTGCAGGTTTACGGTTAAATAGGCAGCGTGCCATTCGTGCGGACTGCAATTGCCGAATGCATAGGCTGAAGGCCACGTGTTCGCGCCAACACTTCATGCGCACCGGGCTGTCAGCTCTTCCCGTGATCAGCTTCAATCAATGTGAGCCAATCCCATGTTCAAGATCGTCCACCTGGTGACAGGCGCGGCAGCCTTGCTGCTAGCGTTCATACCCAGTCTTAAAACCGAGGCAACGCCTTTCCTGCAACAACCCGACGCGGTCTACCTGGCCCTGTTCGGCTTGCTCAACCTGATCCTGGCGCCTGTCCTGCCGCTGTACTACCGAGGTGCCAGGCAGCAGCTGCAATACCTGGCCTGCGCCCTGCTGGTGGTGGCCGTGGTGCTGCAGACCCTTACCGTGCTGGCTCGACCGGAGCTTGGCAACCTCGCGGCGCTGGTGTGCGCCGCTCTGGCCGTGGCCCTGCACCTGGGCGCAGGCTTTGCCCAGGGCACGCGCAAGGTACGCAGCAGCCAACAGCCACTGACGGAGGCCGGCAACCGAGATATGGGCACGGTCAAGTGGTTCAATACGTCCAAGGGGTTCGGGTTCATTTCCAGGGATTCAGGCGATGACATCTTCGTGCACTTTCGCGCCATCCGCGGCGAGGGCCATCGCATCCTGGTAGAGGGTCAACGCGTCGAGTTCTCGGTCATGCACCGCGACAAGGGCCTGCAGGCCGAGGATGTGGTCCCCGTCACGCGCCGCTGACAGGCGAGCAGGCTTCAACACGTTGAAACCAGGCCTGTCGCTTCGCCCACGGGTGCGACAGGCCTGACGACCAGATGATCAATAGTGAGGCGGCGGCGCCTCTTCACCCTCGCTGCCATACTGACCTGCCATCTCTTCGTAACGCTTGATCAACTCGGCCATCTGCAACTGCAGCCGCTCGATCACGCGTCCTTGCTCGACCACCACATCGTTGAGCGCCTGCAGGGCGTCGTCCTGGAATGCCTGGCGCGTTTCCAGCTCGATCATTCTCGGCTCAAGCGACATCGGCGGCCTCCTGGAAACCTTCGAGGTGCAGATTTCGCACGCGGGCGCGTATCGCCTGTACTTGTGCGTCGGTATAGGCCACGGCCGGGCATTTGCCCCAGACCGGTGCAGGCCAGGCCACATCATCGTGCTGGCGAACGATCACGTGCATGTGCATTTGGCTGACCACATTGCCCAGCGTCGCCACGTTCATCTTGTCAGCCCCGTAGCTGCGCTTGAGCGCCTCGGCAAGCTGCGTGGTTTCCTGCCAGAGCAGGTGCTGGTCATCCAGGCTCAGGTCGAACAGTTCGCTGACCTCGGCACGGCGGGGCACCAGGATGAACCAGGGGTAATTGGCATCTCGGCTCAGCAGCAACTGGCACAGGGCGAAATCACCCAGCACCCAAGTGTCCTGCTGCAAGCGTGGATCAAGAACGAACACGGCGTACCTCCTTCAGGCAAAGCGACCCGCACGGTAGCGGTAAAAACGGCAGCAAGGATACCTTGCGCAATTGCGGTAACACAGCGCTACTTTTCGCACCAATAAGGTGCTTCGCCACGTCGACTCACTGCGTGGCCCACCACAATTGACACCGCATCAACATGTTGCGGTAACACATTGACTTTGATAGCAAGCTAGCCAACTGAATAGCCTGGCCGGGCGGGCTTGAGGTGCAGTCCGACCAACCCCCGTGTTTACGGCGGTTGAAACGAATTCCTGAAAATTTTGTGAAAAATTCATCAATGCCAGCCCAAGTTGAGCACGCTTGTTGCATTGCCTTCACCCCAAGTCGGCATGCTCTCTGAAACACCTGCACACCGGGCGTCACCACCCTCGGATGCGACGCTGAATTGCCCGACAGCGACACGGCCAAAAAGTTCCATCAAGAGTGCTTTACGCCATATCGCCAACGACCTTCAGCGTGCTATACATTTTCGCCGACATAACAAGAAAGAGCTGCACCCTATAACTAGAACACCTGGATGCAGCGGTACTCTTCCTAAAAAAACCAAAGGAGCAAGTCACGATGCGCGTGATGAAGTGGAGCATGATCGCCCTGGCCGTTTCGGCGGGGTCCTCGCAGATGGCACTGGCCTCTTCGCAGGATGAGTCCAAAGGTTTCATTGAAGACAGCAAGCTGAGCGTCAAAACTCGCATGCTGTATTTCAGCCGTGATTTCCGCAACAACGAAGGCGGCCAAAGCCGCCGTGAAGAAACCGGCCTCGGCTTCGTGGGCTCTTATGAGTCGGGCTTCACCCAGGGCACCGTGGGCGTGGGTATCGACGCCATTGGCATGCTCGGCCTGAAACTGGACAGCGGCAAGGGCCGTGCTGGCACCGGCCTGTTCCCGAACGGCTCGGACGGCCGTGCACAGGATGACTACTCCAAGGGTGGCGGCGCGGTTAAATTCCGTATCTCCGACACCGTGCTGAAAGTCGGCGACCAGTTCACTGCCCTGCCAGTGTTCGCCACCGACGACAGCCGCCTGCTGCCGGAAATCGCCCAGGGCGCGTTGCTGACCAGCAACGACATCAAGGGCCTGACCCTGCACGCCGGTCGCTTCACCAGCCTGACCGGTCAGGAACAGACCAACCGTGACAGCCTGCGCCTGAAAGAAGCCGACGTATTCGGCGGTACCTACGCCTTCACCGACAGCCTGTCCACCAGCCTGTACTACTCCAAGGTCGAAGACTACTGGCGCAAATACTACGCCAACGTCAACTGGGCGCTGCCGCTGTCGGACAAGCAAGGCCTGGTGTTCGACTTCAACTTCTATGACACCAAGAGCGACGGCCAAGGCCTGCAGCGCGCCGAAAAAGACGGCGTGACCAAGCTCGACAACCGTGCGTTCAGCCTGTCCGGTGCGTACAACATCGGCGCCCACACCTTCACCCTGGCCTACCAGAAAGTGACCGGCGACGGCGACTATGGCTACGGCGTCGACGGTGGCGGCACCGTGTTCCTGGCCAACTCCGTGGCCCGTTCCGACTTCAACGCCGAAGGCGAGAAGTCCTGGCAGGCTCGCTACGACCTGAACTTCGCCGAGTACGGCATTCCAGGCCTGAGCTTCATGACCCGCTACGTGCGTGGCAGCGGCGCCGACACCGGCACTACCAGCAACGGCAAGGAATGGGAACGCGACATCGACATCAAGTACGTGATGCAAGAGGGCCCTGCCAAGGACCTGAGCTTCCGCGTTCGTCAAGCCACCTACCGTTCTTCCGATGGCGTCTACTACGGCTCCCCATCGCTGGACGAGCTGCGCCTGATCGTGGAGTACCCGCTGAGCATCCTGTAAGCCTGGCTTGCAACGCTTCGCACCTGAAAAGCCCGGCGACCGTGCCGGGCTTTTTCTTGGCTGACAAGCAGGACGCCCTGGGGCATCCTGTACGCCTTGGCTTCACCCCCGTACAATGCGGGGCTATTTCAACGTCTTAGGCAATCGACACGGCTAACCATGCGCACCAGTCAATATTTGCTCGCCACCCAAAAAGAAACCCCTGCCGACGCAGTGGTCATCAGCCATCAGCTCATGCTGCGTGCCGGCATGATCCGCAAACTGGCTTCGGGCCTATACACCTGGCTGCCGATGGGCCTGCGGGTAATGCGCAAGGTCGAGAACGTGGTGCGCGAGGAAATGAACGCCGCCGGCGCCCTTGAAGTGCTCATGCCCAGCATCCAGCCTGCCGAACTGTGGCAGGAGTCCGGCCGCTGGGAGCAGTACGGCCCCGAGCTGCTGCGGGTCAAGGACCGGCATCAGCGCGATTTCTGCGTGGGCCCAACCCACGAAGAGGTCATCACCGACCTGGCGCGCAACGAGCTGTCGAGCTACAAGCAGCTGCCGTTGAACATGTACCAAATCCAAACCAAATTCCGCGATGAAATCCGCCCGCGCTTCGGCCTGATGCGTGGTCGCGAGTTCATCATGAAAGACGCCTACTCCTTCCATGCCGACCAGGCTTCCCTTCAGGAAACCTATGACCGCATGCACCAGGCGTACACCAATGTGTTCACCCGCCTGGGGCTGGATTTCCGTCCGGTGCAGGCCGACACCGGTTCCATTGGTGGCAGCTATTCCCATGAGTTCCACGTCCTGGCCCAGTCCGGTGAGGACGATGTGATCTTCAGCGATAGCTCCGACTATGCTGCCAACATCGAAAAGGCCGAGGCCGTGCCGCGCGAGACCGTGCGCCCTGCCCCAACCGAAGAGCTGCGCCTGGTCGATACGCCCGATGCCAAGACCATCGCCCAGCTGGTCGAAAACTTCGGTCTGCCGATCGAAAAGACCGTCAAGACCTTGATCGTACGCGGCGCCGAGGAAGGCAAGCTGGTCGCCCTGATCGTGCGCGGCGATCACGAGCTCAACGAAATCAAGGCCGCCAAGCTGGAACAGGTGGCGGACCCCCTGGTCATGGCCACCGATGCCGAACTGCGCGAGGCCATCGGTGCTGGGGCAGGCTCGCTGGGCCCGCTGAACCTGCCGCTCGAGTGCGTGATCGACCGTTCGGTCGCCCTGATGAGCGACTTCGGTATCGGTGCCAATATCGACGACAAGCACTATTTCGGGGTCAACTGGGAGCGTGACTTGCCAGTGCCCCAGGTGGCCGACCTGCGCAACGTGGTCGAAGGCGACCCGAGCCCGGATGGCCAGGGTACCCTGGTAATCAAGCGTGGCATCGAGGTGGGTCACATCTTCCAGCTGGGTACCAAGTACAGCGAAGCCCTCAAGTGCCAGGTTCTGGGCGAAAACGGCAAGCCGGTCATGCTGTCCATGGGCTGCTATGGCATCGGCGTGTCCCGCGTGGTAGCGGCTGCCATCGAGCAGAACCACGATGAGAAAGGCATCATCTGGAATGACGCCCTGGCGCCCTTCCAGGTTGCCCTGGTACCCCTGCGCTATGAAACCGACGTGGTTCGCGAAGCTACCGACAAGCTGTATGCCGAGCTGACGGCGGCAGGTTACGAAGTACTGCTCGACGATCGCGACAAGAAGACCAGCCCCGGCATCAAGTTTGCCGACATGGAGCTGATCGGCATTCCGCATCGCATCGTCGTCAGTGATCGCAGCCTGGCCGATGGCAACCTGGAATACAAACACCGTACCGAGCAGGATGCCCAGGTGTTGCCACTCGAAGAAGTGCTGACCTTCCTGCAGGCCCGCGTTCGCCGCTGATAATCAATGCACGAGTGATCATGTCCAAGCGAAGTACCTATAAGCTCAAGGGCGCCGCACTGTGCGGCGCCCTGCTCGTCAGCGGCTGCGCCAACCAGATGCCTCAGCGCAGCGACCACGAGGAGCGCGTCGAGCGCAAACTGCTCGAACACACCCTGCAGATCGACGTTGGCGAGCCGAAGGTGATGGAGCTGCCGCAACGACGTGTACGCGTACATGAGCAGAAGCGTTTCGAGGTCACCGAGTTCGAGGTGACGCGCCACTACGACCGCTACACGCCTTACCAACCCTGGCGGGAAATCTACGAGATTCCGCTGGGCGCCGTGGCGGTTGTAGCAGGCGTGGGTGCCAACGTGGTCAACGTCTTCGCCTTGGGCAACCTGCCCCAGAGCATTACCCACGATTGGCTCAGTTATGGCGTGGACGGCCTTAATCCGTTCATGAACGTGCCTTCCAACGGCCGCGCCCAGCAGAACCTGGCAGGTATCAGCGAAGTGCAGAAAGCCAAGCGCGAAGAGGCCACGAGCATGCCGTGGAGCGAGCGCCTGGTGGAGGTCAAGGCCGGCAAGAACACCTATGAGCTGACCACCGACCGCGCGGGCATCCTGCGCCTGAACCTGCTCGACAGCCCCTTCTCGGAGCAGAACCTCAACCATGTCGGCACCTTGCACCTGCAAGTGGTCGATGAGGACAACGCCGTGCGCGGTGACGCCAGTTTGTTGATCAGCGCCACGCTGCGCAACAAGCTGCGCGAAGCTCACGAGCTGATTTTCGACGACCTCGAAGATGATGAGGTGAGCCAGTGGGTGCACCGGGTCAAGCGGCTGTCCGAGCTGGGCCTTGAAGAGGAAGCCAGTGAGTTGGAGCAGAGCCTGATCGAGCTGACGCGCAACGATCCCGAGTTGCAACAGGAGTTCTTGCAGTCCCTGACCAAGGCCACTGGCCGGCTGGTTGCCGATCCCGGGCATTGATGGCCGCCTGTGGTTGATCCGCGTTGGGCCCGTGATGGGCTCAACGCGGGACAACTGCCTTTAATAGGCCTTACACGCTCCTGCCCCATAGAAGCCGGCCTACCGGCGATATAATCCGAAGCAGTCCCTTCGAGCGCAACTTTCGCGACCCGCAGCACTTTCCTTGCGAGCTATAGCGGCGGAAAAAGCTCCAGTTGCTCATGCGCACCGCGCAAATCCCGCAATCTCACCCCTACACCGAGCAATCTCACCGGTTTACCACCGCGCGCGAACGCCTGCGTCACCAGCTGCCGGTAACTGTCCAAGTCCCTGCCGGCGCCTGCTTGCTCAAGGGTGGTCTGGGTAAAGTCATGGAACTTGACCTTGACGAAAGGCTTTTCCGGCCGGTAGGTGCTGTCCATCCGCTCGATGCGCTCATTTAGGCTCTGCAGCAATTCCGGCAACCGTGCCAGGCAACTGGGCAAATCCGGCAGGTCAGTGTCGTAGGTATTCTCGACGCTGACCGACTGCCGCCGGCTGTCGTTTTGAACCACGCGATCATCGATACCACGCGCCAGTCCCCACAACCGCTCGCCAAAGGTGCCGAACTCTCGCACCAGCGCCAGGCGAGACCATTCGCGCAACTGCGAGCAGGTGTCGATCCCCAGGCGGGTCAGCTTGTCTGCTGTGACCTTGCCCACACCGTGCAGACGGGTGACCGGCAGCGTCGCCACGAACGCTTCTATTTCATCAGGCCTGATCACGAACAGGCCATTGGGCTTTCGCCAGTCGCTGGCGATCTTGGCCAGAAACTTGTTGGGCGCCACTCCGGCCGAGACGGTGATATGCAGGGTACGGGCCACGCGCCGACGGATGTCCTCGGCGATGCGTGTAGCGCTGCCGGCATACCATTGGCTTTCGCTGACATCCAGGTAGGCCTCGTCCAAGGACAGCGGCTCGATCAGGTCGGTGTAGTCACGAAAGATGGCATGGATCTCTCGAGAAGCCTCACGGTAAGCCTCGAAGCGCGGCTTGACGATCAACAGGTCCGGACACAACTTGAGGGCGTGACGGGACGACATTGCAGAACGCACCCCGTAGGCACGCGCTTCATAGTTGCACGTGGCGATGACCCCACGCCTTTCGGCCGACCCGCCTACTGCCATGGGGCGACCTGCAAGACGAGGGTCGTCGCGCATTTCGATGGCAGCATAAAAGCAGTCGCAGTCGACGTGAATGATCTTGCGCAGGGGCATGGATGACCGTAGGCACTGTAAATTCATACAGATAATAGCGCATGGTTTCGTGTTCAAACAGCATGGCCGTGGGTTGGGCAACGCCGGCCTTCGGCCCAGGGGAACGACCCCTGCCCGCGCCTTGCAAGGCTAAAGGGTTGAACGAAAAGGGCTTTTCATACTATTTGCTTGACACTGGGCAAGAAATCCGTAGAATTCGATCTCACAGGCGCGGGATGGAGCAGCCTGGTAGCTCGTCGGGCTCATAACCCGAAGGTCGTCGGTTCAAATCCGGCTCCCGCAACCAGATTCGAGAAAAGGCCACTGTTAGCGCAGTGGCCTTTTTCTTTGCGCGCGCGTAAAGCAATTCGAAAAAACCTCGGTAAATCAATGAGTAGCACTTGACACCCCCTGCTAGAGCTGTAGAATCCGCCCCACAGACGCGGGATGGAGCAGTCTGGTAGCTCGTCGGGCTCATAACCCGAAGGTCGTCGGTTCAAATCCGGCTCCCGCAACCAAGTTCAAGAAAAGGCCACTGTTAACGCAGTGGCCTTTTTCTTTGCCTGTCATACGGCGGCAGGATTAGCACGGATGCGCCCTACCCTGTTCGAGTGTTGGCCGCGCGCTTCATTGAACACTTGACATCAATGCACTTCGCTGTAGAATGCGCACCTCTGACGCGGGATGGAGCAGTCTGGTAGCTCGTCGGGCTCATAACCCGAAGGTCGTCGGTTCAAATCCGGCTCCCGCAACCATATTCGTCAGAACAAACCCCGCACGTAGCGATACGCGCGGGGTTTTTCGTTTCTACCTCCCTTACATGCAAGCGATGCCCGCATGCCTTGGCGCACCCCCGATTAGCGGCTGGCGCTGCCCTTGCGTGGATGAACTATCTTTAACCCCTGCCGGGCTGTTATGCGCCCATGGCCGGAGTAATATTGGATACGTTTTCCAAAGGGACTTTCACTTGGCCGCGCCTCTTCTTCACCTCGTGCCTGACGCCCGGGGTAACCCATGACCGCTCAGAACCCTGAACCTACGGTGCCGCTGGCCACAGCGTTGCCCGGAGCCGTGCAGCGCCTGCCCTTGCTTGAACGGATAAGCCGCTATCGTCAGCCGATCGGGCTGGCGGTGACGCTGGTGCTGTTCACCATGGCCTTGATCGCCTGCCGCCACCTGCTGAGCGAGCTGGACATCTATGCCTTGCACGATGCCATGCTCGAAGTGCCGGTGCAGTCACTGCTTGGCGCGCTGCTGGCGACCGTGATCGGATTCGTGATTCTGCTGGGCTACGAGTGGTCGGCCAGCCGCTACGCTGGGGTCAAGCTACCTGCGCGAACGTTGGTACTGGGCGGTTTCAGCGCCTTCGCCATCGGCAATGCCATCGGCCTGTCCATGCTGTCGGGCGGCTCGGTGCGCTACCGGCTGTATGCACGCCAAGGCGTGGGTGCGGGCGAGGTCGCGCGCATGACCGTCTTCGCGAGCCTATCACTGGGTTGTGCACTGCCGCCGCTCGCAGCATTGGCCACCTTGAGCAATCTGCCCGCCGCCTCGAGTGCCCTGCGTTTGCCGCAAGGCTTGCTGGCCGGCATTGCGGTTGCCGTCCTGGCCGCCTGCGCACTGTTGGCGGTAGGCCTGTACCGCAAGCGGCTGGCCGAGCAGCCAGTGCCTGACAACCTGCTGGTGCAACTGGGTCGGCGTACGCTGCGACTGCCCGGCGCCCGGCTTACTGGCCTGCAACTGCTGATCACGGCACTGGACGTCGCCGCCGCCGCTACCGTGCTCTACCTGCTGCTGCCCGAAGCACCCCCGTTCGGTGCCTTCGTACTGGTCTACCTCCTGGCGCTGGCCGCGGGCGTGCTCAGCCATGTACCGGGTGGCGTTGGTGTGTTCGAGGCCATCCTGCTGGCCGCCTTCGCCGATCAATTGGGCGCTGCGCCATTGGCGGCCGCGTTGCTGTTGTACCGCATCATCTATGTGGTGCTGCCGCTTCTGCTGGCCTGCGTCCTGCTGCTGGCCAACGAAGCCCGGCGCTTGCTGTTCGCGCGGCAGGCCATGAAGGCTGCCTCTGGGCTGGCAGCGCCTATCCTGGCCATCATGGTATTTCTGTCTGGGGTGGTACTGCTGTTTTCCGGCGCCACGCCCGAGATCGATACCCGCCTTGAGCACATGGGCTTTCTGATCCCTCATCGGCTGATCGATGCCTCCCACTTCGGCGCCAGCCTGATCGGCGTACTGTGCCTGCTGCTGGCCCAAGGCCTGCGTCGGCGCCTGTCGGCCGCGTGGCTGCTGACCACGGTGCTGTTGCTGGTGGGTGCATTGCTCTCGCTGCTCAAGGGGTTCGATTGGGAGGAAGCCTGCCTGCTGACCTTCACGGCCGCGCTCCTGGCCTTGTTCCGCCGCTCGTTCTACCGGCCCAGCCGTTTGATGGAGCTGCCGTTCTCGCCGGTGTACCTGGTGGCCAGCGCCTGCGCAGTAGGCGCCTCGGTGTGGCTGCTGTTGTTCGCCTACCAGGATGTGCCCTATAGCCATCAGCTGTGGTGGCAGTTCACCCTGGACGCCGATGCCCCCCGTGGGCTGCGTGCGGCGATGGGCAGTGCCTTGCTGCTCGCAGCGCTGGCGCTGACCTGGCTGCTGCGCACCGCACCGCCGGTGATCCACCTGCCCGATGAAGCCGAATTGCAACGTGCCCATCGCATTCTGCAGGCATCCGACCAGCCCGATGGCGGCCTGGCCCTGACCGGCGACAAGGCGCTGCTGTTCCATCCCCGGGACAACGCGTTCCTGATGTATGCCCGCCGTGGTCGCAGCCTGGTAGCGCTCTACGATCCGATCGGGCCGGCCCAGGAACGTGCCGAAATGATCTGGCAGTTCCGCGACCTGTGCGACCTGCACCACGCCCGACCGGTGTTTTACCAGGTGCGTGCGGAGAACCTGCCGTTCTACATGGATATCGGCCTGACCGCCTTGAAGCTGGGTGAAGAAGCCCGTGTCGACCTGCGCCGCTTCGACCTCGACGCCAAAGGCAAGGAGATGAAAGACCTGCGCTACACGTGGAATCGAGGCGGCCGTGACGGGCTGAGCCTGGAAATCCATGAGCCAGGCCATGCGCCGCTGGCTGAGCTCAAGGAAATTTCCGATGCATGGCTAAGTGGCAAGAACGTTCGCGAAAAGGGTTTTTCGCTGGGCCGTTTCAGCCCGGATTATCTGCAACATTTCCGTATCGCCCTGATTCGTTTCCAGGGCCAACCTGTGGCCTTTGCCAACCTGCTCGAGACCCACAGCAACGAGTTGGCCAGCCTCGACCTGATGCGCGCACACCCGCAGGCGCCCAAGCTGACCATGGAGTTCATGATGATCGGCTTGATCCTGCATTACAAAAGCCATGACTACGGCCGCTTCAGCCTGGGCATGGTGCCGCTTTCGGGGCTACAACCACGGCGCGGTGCGCCCCTGACCCAGCGCCTGGGCTCGATGGTGTTCCGCCGTGGCGAGCAACTCTACAACTTCCAGGGGCTGCGCCGGTTCAAGGACAAGTTCCAGCCCGACTGGGAACCTCGCTACATGGCCGTGCCTGCCGGGCTCGACCCGCTGGTGGCTCTGGCCGACACTGCCGCCCTGATTGCCGGCGGCTTGACTGGATTGGTGAAACGCTGATGACCCGACGCTTTTGGCTTTACCTGTTGCTGACCCTGCTGTTGGCCGCCCTGGCCGGCGCCACGGCGTTCTGGTTCTGGACGCGCCCGGCGCCTGATGCACAGCTTGAGCAACTTCAAATCAACGATGCCAGCATCACCCGTGTCACCCCAGGCGTGCATCCTACTGCCTGGGTGGCGATCGGCGTGCCGCAGGACCAGGCCCTGACCCACAAGCAACTGCTGGACCTTGCCCAGGCGGCCGAGGCGCAATTGGTGCAAGTGGTGCTGCCTGCCGGTGATTGCACCAAGCAGCAGCAAGCCATGGACGCGGCCCTGGCACAGTTGCCGAGCAAACCGACCCTGGTCGCCGGCATTGGCCCGGGTGCCACCCAAGCCTGGCGCTGGCTGGCCAGCCAGAACGACGACAAGGCCCGGGCCATTTCCGTGGGCTTTACGGTCGAGCAGCCAGGGTGCCAGGCCCCCTTGCCCAAGACCGCGCCCCACGGCCACTGGAGCGTGGCGTGGAACGATAACCCGGACGATGCCAGTGCGGCCTTCGTGCGCGACCAGAGCAATGCCGAAACCAGCATCAGCGACTATGACATCCACCTGCCGCAGGTGCTCAAGGCACAGCTGACCCAGGCCTTGGTGGGCCAGGATGGCAACGCACTGGCGATCCCCGTGGTCGAGGTACCTGCCGGTCAAACCACCGATACCGTCACGTTGTTCTTGTCCGGCGATGGCGGCTGGCGCGACCTGGACCGCGACGTGGCCGGCGAGATGGCCAAGCTGGGCTATCCGGTGGTGGGCATCGATACCCTGCGCTACTACTGGCAGCACAAGACACCGGAGCAAAGCGCTGCCGACCTGTCCGAACTGATGCATCACTACCGGCAGAAGTGGGGGACCAAGCGTTTCGTGCTGACGGGGTACTCGTTCGGTGCAGACGTACTGCCTGCCATCTACAACCGCCTGCCGGCGGAAGACCAGCAACGGGTGGACGCTGTCATGTTGCTGGCCTTTGCCCGCAGCGGCAGCTTCGAGATCGAAGTCGAAGGCTGGCTGGGCAAGGAAGGTCAAGAGGCGCCCACCGGGCCTGAGATGGCCAAGCTGCCGGCTGCGAAAGTGGTGTGTGTGTACGGGGTGGAGGAAAGCGACGAAAGCGGCTGCACCGACAAGACCGCCGTAGGCGAACGCCTGAAACTGCCGGGCGGGCACCACTTCGATGAAAACTACCCGGCCTTGGCCAAGCGGCTGATCGATGAGATCGAGACGCGTCAGGGCAAGTCGAGTGTGGCTGAGCAGAACTGAGGGCTATTGGACGTACAGTTTGCAAGGGCCAGGTCGAGCGCTCGGCACTGATAGCGCGGATCGGGGGTTACCCAGCGCCCTGCATAGCCTCATGCCGCGATAAGCTGCGCAGCAGCCCCAAGATTTCAGCTTCGCAGCGCATATTGCCGGGGCCGCGCTGCGGCCCATCGCGGCACGAGGGCCGCTCCTACAAAGTCCGTGAAGCTCCTGACTCAGGCGTTATGCGGTCAGTGTAGGGGCGGCCTCGCCGGGGCGCCGGACCGGCCGCGATGAGCTGCGCAGCAGCCCAGTATCCTCGCGTCGCCGCAAACATCACCAGGCCCTAGGGGAGTCCACTCAGCCGCTCCCCTACCCTGTTTCAGATCTCAACCTGAGTCCCCAACTCGATCACCCGGTTGAGCGGCAGGTTGAAGAACCTCAAATTGCCGTTGGCATTCTTCAGCAAAAACGCGAACAGGTTGCCTCGCCAGCGCGACATGCCTTCAAGCCTGGAGGCGATCACGGTTTCGCGGCTGAGGAAGTAGGTGGTGCGCATGGGCGTGAAGTCCAGCTCGTCCAGGTGGCAGAGTTTCAGCGCCGCCGGCACGTCCGGCTCATCCATGAAGCCGAAATGCAGCACCACCCTGAAGAAGCCATCGCCATAGGCCTCGACCTCGAAGCGCTCCTGCTCAGGCACGCGGGGTCGATCTTCGCTGAGCACCGTCAGCAACACGACCTGGCTATGCAGCACCTGGTTGTGCAGCATGTTGTGCAGCAATGCATGGGGCACGGCATCCGAGCGCGCGGTGAGAAACACTGCCGTGCCCTCCACCCGATGCGGCGGCTGGATGCGGATACTGCTGATGAACAGCGGCAGTGGCAGCGCCCCTTCGTCTATACGCTCGACGAGAATTTGCTTGCCACGTTTCCAGGTGCTCATCAGCAGGAACAGCACACCGCCCGCCAGCACAGGGAAGGCCCCACCCTGGACGATCTTCGGAACGTTGGCGGCAAAGAACAGCCCATCGACGAACAAGAAGCCGAGCAGGAGCGGCACGGCCAGAACCGGTGGCCACTTCCACAGCAACAACATCACCGCCGCCACCAGAATGGTCGTCATCAACATGGTCCCAGTGACGGCCACGCCATAGGCTGCCGCCAGGGCGCCCGAGGACTCGAAGCCGATCACCAGCAGCACCACGCCCACCATCAACGTCCAGTTGACCGCCGCCACGTAGATTTGCCCTTGCTCGTCACTGGAGGTGTGCTGGATGTGCATACGCGGGATGTAGCCCAGCTGGATGGCCTGTCGGGTGAGCGAGAAGGCGCCGGAGATCACCGCCTGCGACGCAATGACGGTGGCCAGCGTGGCAAGGCCGACCAGCGGCAGCAAGGCCCAGCTGGGGGCCAACAGGTAGAACGGATTGCGCGCGGCCTCCGGGTTTTGCAGCAGCATGGCGCCCTGGCCGAAGTAGTTGAGCACCAGTGCCGGCAGCACCAGGGCGAACCAGGCCCGTGCGATCGGCTTGCGGCCAAAATGCCCCATGTCGGCGTAAAGCGCTTCGGCACCGGTCAGCGCCAGCACCACCGCGCCAAGGATGGCCACGCCCATGCCGGGGTGGACGATGAAGAAATTGACTGCCCAACCGGGGTTGAAGGCGCGCAGCACTTCAGGCGTCTGTGCGATGCCATGAACCCCCAGCGCGGCAAGCACCACGAACCAGATGACCATGACCGGGCCGAACAGCTTGCCGATCTTTTCAGTGCCGTGGCGCTGCACCAGAAACAGCGCCACCAGCACCACCAGCGACACCGGCACCACCCAATGGTCGATGCCATCGAAGGCCAGGCCCAGGCCCTCGACGGCCGAGAGCACCGAAACGGCCGGGGTGATCATGCTGTCGCCATAGAAGAGCGAGGCACCGATCAAGCCGCAGATCACCATGAGGGTCCGCAGGCGCGGATGCGCCGCCGTGGCGCGCCGCGCCAGCGCGGTCAGGGCCATGGTGCCGCCCTCCCCCTGGTTGTCGGCACGCAGGATGAACACCACGTACTTGAACGACACCACCCACAGCAGCGACCAGAGGATCAACGACAGGATCCCCAGCACACCGTCGTGGTTGACCTGCACCCCGTAACCGCCCGTGAACACTTCCTTCAAGGTATACAGCGGGCTGGTGCCGATATCGCCATAAACCACCCCGACCGCCGCCACCAGCAGGCCCAGCGACCGGGTCGCGCCCTGCTTCGCTGCGTGCCCGCCCTCGGCGTGACTGCTTGCCTGAACCATCGACCACTCCCGCAAAAGGCCCTCACGGCCACTGTTGTCAGCGTGCATGCCAGGTCGCCCATCCGGGCCTGGCGTAACGGCGCGAAGCATAGCGCAGCGTTCGTCGTATTTGTGCTGGTCAATCGACCCATCGCTCGCTAGAATTGCGCACTTTTTGATCAGAGGCGCCAAAAGCGCCCGTCAAGATCGCCCCCGATCACCGCTGGGCGACCTGTATTCAATGCCGAGGTTAGTCATGTCCACCACGCCCGCCACCCCCAAGGTCGGTTTCGTCAGCCTGGGTTGCCCCAAAGCCCTGGTCGATTCCGAGCGCATCCTGACCCAGTTGCGCATGGAAGGCTATGAAGTCGTGCCAACGTACGAGGATGCCGACGTGGTGGTGGTCAACACCTGCGGTTTCATCGACAGCGCCAAGGCCGAATCGCTCGAAGTGATCGGTGAAGCCATCAAGGAAAACGGCAAGGTGATCGTCACCGGCTGCATGGGTGTCGAGGAAGGCAGCATTCGCGATGTGCACCCAAGTGTGCTTTCGGTGACCGGTCCGCAGCAGTACGAGCAGGTGGTCAACGCCGTGCACGAAGTGGTGCCGCCGCGTCAGGACCACAACCCGCTGATCGACCTGGTGCCGCCGCAAGGGGTCAAGCTTACGCCGCGCCACTATGCCTACCTGAAGATTTCCGAAGGCTGCAACCACAGCTGCAGCTTCTGCATCATCCCGTCGATGCGTGGCAAACTGGTCAGCCGCCCGGTGGGCGAGGTGCTGAGCGAGGCCGAGCGCCTGGTCAAGGCCGGGGTCAAGGAAATTCTGGTGATTTCCCAGGACACCAGCGCCTACGGCGTAGACGTCAAGTACAAGACCGACTTCTGGAACGGCCGCCCGGTCAAGACCCGCATGCTCGAGTTGTGCGAGGCCCTGAGCAGCCTGGGTGCGTGGGTGCGCCTGCACTATGTGTATCCGTACCCCAATGTCGACGACGTGATCCCGTTGATGGCTGCCGGCAAGATCCTGCCGTACCTGGACATTCCGTTCCAGCACGCCAGCCCCAAGGTGCTCAAGTCGATGAAGCGCCCGGCCTTCGAAGACCGGACCCTGGCCCGCATCAAGCAGTGGCGCGAGCAGTGCCCGGAGCTGGTCATTCGTTCGACCTTCATCGTCGGCTTCCCAGGGGAAACCGAGGAAGACTTCCAGTACCTGCTGGACTGGTTGACCGAAGCCCAGCTCGACCGCGTGGGCTGCTTCCAGTATTCGCCCGTCGAAGGTGCCCCGGCCAATGACCTGGGCCTGGCCGACGTCCCGGACGACATCAAACAGGATCGCTGGGACCGCTTCATGGCCCACCAGCAGGCCATCAGCGCCGCCCGCCTGCAGATGCGCATCGGCAAGGAAATCGACGTGCTCATCGATGAGGTCGAAGAGCAAGGCTCGGTGGGCCGCAGCTTCTTCGATGCGCCAGAAATCGACGGCAGTGTCTTCATCGATGGCAACCATGGCTTCAAGCCTGGCGACAAGGTGCGTTGCCGCGTGGTAGACGCCGACGAATACGACATGTGGGCAGAGCCCATCTGACAGGGCGCCACGCTGGCCTCCTGTCGCAGTAGCGCGGCCCGCCCCGGGTCGCGCCCTCCCCCAGCATCTATCCTTGGTTTGACGGCCACTGGAGCAAGGACCCGATGCGCACCTTCTCGACCCTGGAAACGCCCCATCTCAGCGACTACCCCAAGCTGGTCAGCGTATGGGAAGACGCGGTACGTGCAACGCACGCTTTCCTGCCCGAATACTACATCGTGCTGCTGCGCGACAAGGTGCTGCGGCGCTACCTGGACGCGGTGATGCTGGTCTGTGCCCGTGGGCCTGATCGCAGCATCCAGGGTTTTGTCGGCGTGGCGGGCGGGCGCATCGACATGTTGTTCGTGGACCCGCGATGGCATGGCCAGGGTATCGGCAAACAGCTGCTGCAGCATGCTGTGCAGGCGTTGGACGCCCTGACCCTCGACGTCAACGAGCAGAACACCCAGGCGCTGGGCTTTTATCTGCACCAGGGCTTCGAAATCGTGGGCCGTTCGCCCAAGGACGGCCTGGGCCAGCCGTATCCATTGCTGCACATGCGTCGACGCGGCACGGCCTGATTGACACAGATTCCCGCCCCTCGCCCGGCGGGAAGGGTACAATGCAGCCTTTCATTGCCTTTGCGAATCGCCGTCATGTCCGAACCCGTCCGTCTGTCCAAACGCCTTGTCGAGCAGCTTGGCTGTTCCCGCCGCGAGGCTGAGTTGTATATCGAAGGAGGCTGGGTGACGGTCGATGGCGTGGTGGTCGAGCAGCCGCAGTTCAAGGTCGAGCAGCAGCATGTGGAGCTGCTGCCCGGTGCGCGCGCCGAGAGCCTGGAGCCGGTTACGCTGCTGCTACACCAAGCCGCGGGCATGGACAGTGAAACCGCCCGGCTTGGCATGAACATGACCAGCCTCAGCGAGGCCCATCGCGAAGGCGTGCGCCCCTTGCACGGGCATTTCACCCGCCAGGCTTGTGTAGCACCGCTGGAACCGGGTGCCAGCGGCTTGCAGGTGTTTACCCAGGACTGGCGGGTTACCCGCAAGATCAACGCCGACCTGCGCAAGCTCGAACAGGAATTCGTCGTCCAGGTGCGCGGTGAAGCCAGTGCGCAGATGCTCGAACGTCTGGCTCGCGGCGTGACCCGCAATGACCGCGAGTTGCCCAAGGCCAAGGCCAGTTGGCAGAACGAAACCCATTTGCGCCTGGTGCTGAAGAACCCGCAACCCGGCCAGATTTCCGAACTGTGCGCCTATCTGCGTCTGGAGTTGCTGGGCATGCGCCGCATACGCCTGGGTGGGGTTTCGATGGGCAAGCTGGCGCTGGGCCAATGGCGCTACCTGACGGGCACCGAACGTTTCTAAGTGAGATGCCGCGCGATGACGTGCGGCACAAGAACAGGATTTTGCAGCAATGAACCACAATGACGTCCTGCGCAGCCTGCGCTACATGTTGAAAGTCAATGACGCCAAAATGGCCGAGATCATCGGTTTGACCGGCCTGGACGTGAACCCTGTCGTCCTGGCGACCTATGTGAAGAAAGAAGAAGAGCAAGGCTTTGTGCGCTGTCCGGACCGGGTCATGGCGCACTTTCTCGACGGCCTGGTCATCTACCGTCGCGGCAAGGACGAAAGCCGTCCGGCACAACCTGTCGAGCTGCCGGTTACCAACAACCAGATCCTGAAGAAGCTGCGCGTGGCCTTCGAACTGAAGGAAGACGACCTGCACGCGATCTTGAAATCGGTCGATTTTCCCGTCAGCAAACCTGAGCTCAGCGCACTGTTTCGCAAGGCCGGCCATGACAACTACCGCCCGTGCGGCGACCAGTTGCTGCGCAACTTCCTCAAGGGCCTGACCCAGCGCGTGCACGGCTGAATGGTCATGCAGCATACGGTGGCGCCGGTAGGCATCGTGCGCTCTTGCTTCATGGAGAAGTTTGCCATTCCGCGCCAGCCGCAGCTGGCACCGGCCGCACGCGGTGTGCTGGAACTGCTGCCACCCTTCGACCAACCCGAGGCGGTCGAAGGGCTGGAACAGGTCACCCACGTCTGGCTGCTCTTTCTGTTCCACCAGGCCCTGGAAGAAAAACCCAGGCTCAAGGTGCGCCCACCGCGCCTGGGGGGCAACAAGAGCATGGGCGTGTTCGCCACCCGCGCCACCCACCGGCCCAACGGCATCGGCCAGTCGGTGGTGCGGCTGGAGGGTGTTGAACCTGGCCGCTTGCTGCTGTCAGGCATCGACCTGCTCGACGGCACGCCGGTGCTGGACATCAAGCCTTACGTACCCTATGCCGACAGTGTCGAGGGTGCCCATAACCACATGGCCAGCGCTGCGCCAGTCGCCATTACCGTGCAGTGGGCCGACAGCGCCCTGCCCCAGGCCCGCGAGCATGCGTTGCGGCTGGGCGAGCCCCTGGTGGCCCTGATCGAGCAATGCCTGGCGCAGGACCCACGGCCGGCCTATCAGGTGCCTGTGGCCGAACGGGTATATGGGGTGAAGTTCTGGGATGTGCAGGTCAGGTGGCACTACCCGCAGACGGATGTGATCTGCGTGCTTGAGGTGGTGCTGGCTTGAAGGTGCAATAGGGCCGCACCTGGGGGTTGTGCTGCCGCCATCGGCCGCAGGCACGAACTGCCGCCCATGAAAAAGGCGACCCGTCGGGTCGCCTTTTTTCGTGCCGTTACGTTGCGATCAACGCGCAGGACCTTCGGCAACGCCCAGGTCATCGGTCGGACGGGTGTCGATCAGCGGACCGCCACCGGAAGCCAACTCCGACGCCAGCGTGTCGTTGTCCATCTCGTTGACCCACTTGGCCACGACCACGGTGGCAACGGCGTTGCCCACCAGGTTGGTCAAGGCACGCGCCTCGGACATGAAGCGGTCGATACCCAGGATCAGGGCCAGGCCGGCAACCGGCAAGTGGCCCACGGCCGACAGCGTGGCCGCCAGCACGATGAAGCCCGAACCGGTAACACCCGCGGCGCCCTTGGAGGCGACCAGCAGCACCAGCAGCAGGGTGATCTGGTGGGTGATGTCCATCGGGGTGTCAGTGGCCTGGGCAATGAACACCGCAGCCATGGTCAGGTAAATCGAGGTGCCGTCCAGGTTGAACGAATAACCGGTCGGGATGACCAGGCCTACCACGGACTTCTTGGCACCCAGGCGCTCCATCTTGGCCAGCATGCGCGGCAGCGCGGACTCGGACGAGGACGTGCCCAGCACGATCAGCAGCTCTTCACGGATGTAGCGGATCAGCTTGAGTACGCTGAAACCGTGGGCACGGCAGATGCCACCGAGCACCACCAGCACGAACAGCAGGCAGGTGATGTAGAAGCACGCCATCAGGTAGCCGAGCTGCACCAGCGAGCCCACGCCGTACTGGCCGATGGTGAAGGCCATGGCGCCGAAGGCACCGATCGGGGCCAGCTTCATGATCATGTTGATGATGTTGAACATGACATGGGCGAAGCGATCGATCATGTCCAGGAACGGCTTGCCGTAGCTGCCCAGGCGGTGCAGGGCGAAGCCGAACAGCACCGAGAACATCAGTACTTGCAGGATGTCGCCGTTGGCGAAGGCACCGACCACGGTGTTGGGAATGACGTTGAGCAGGAAGCCTACGGTGGTCTGCTGCGCGCCGGCGGCAGCATAGGCGGCTACGCTGCTGGCATTGAGGGTGCTGACGTCGATGTGCATGCCAGCGCCGGGCTTGACCACGTTGACGACCACAAGGCCGATGATCAGCGCGATGGTGGAGACGATTTCGAAATACAGCAACGCATAGCCGCCCGTCTTGCCGACGGATTTCATGCTCTGCATGCCGGCGATACCGCTGACCACGGTGCAGAAGATGATCGGGGCGATGACCATCTTGATCAGTTTGACGAAGCCATCACCCAAGGGTTTGAGGGCAACACCCGTTTCCGGGTAGTAGTGGCCGAGCAGAATACCGATGGTGATGGCAACCAACACCTGGACATACAGGGATTTGTAAAGCGGCTGACGTGTCGTCATGGCTGTTTTTCCTCAAGTGTGCCGCGCCACCCTGTTCCAGGGGTGCAGCACCTGAATCGCTAACCCTCCTGCACTTGGAGGGATTTGTCGTTGTGGTAGAGCTGCCTGTTGAGGCCTCTGCCAATAGCGATAGCAAGGGTGATGCCAAAATGCCCAAACCGGGTGCAGGCTGGGCTATTGCTGGCTTTCCATGCCCAACGACGGGGCGAAACCTTAGCAAGGGTGGCGGGTTTCCGCCCGCTGGCGGAATTGGAGCGGCCCAGATGGCGGAAAACCGCCTGGGGTCATTCCAGATTGAAGGTGATACGGAAGGCGGCGCCGCCAAGCGCCGAGTCATCGAGGCTCAGTTCGGCATCGTAGCTGTCGATGATGTCCTTCACCACAGCCAGGCCAATGCCTTGCCCCGGGTGCTGGCTGTCCAGCCGCTCGCCGCGCTCCAGAATGCGCTGGCGCTGATCGGCGGGCACGCCTGGGCCGTCATCTTCGATACAGAGGGTCAGCCGTCCGGCTTCTCTGAACAGGCTTACCCTGATCTGGCCCAGGCTCAGGCGGTAGGCGTTTTCCAGAAGGTTACCCAGCAGCTCGAGCAATGCGCCCTGCTCCATGGGCACCCGTGCCTGGTCCGGCACCTGCAAGGTCACGTCCACGTGCTTGTCGCGATAGACCTTGGCCAGCGTGCTGCACAGGCTGTCGAGCAAGGGGCGGAGCACCACGCTATGGCGCACCAGGCCGCTCTTGCGCAGGCTGGCGCGTTGCAGTTGATAGTCGATCTGCTGGCTCATGCGTTCGATCTGGCTCTGCAGGACCCTGGCCTGCTCGCGTTCGCCGTTGTGCTGCTGCAGGCTTTCACCCACCCCCTGCAACACAGCCAAGGGCGTCTTCAGGCTGTGCGCCAGGTCGTCCAGCGAGTCCCGGTAACGCTGGCGCTGCTCGCGCTCGCTTTGCAGCAGGCGGTTCAGCGAACCGGTCAGGCGCAGCAGTTCGCGCGGGTGCTGGGTACTGAGGCCGTCCCGCGCGCCGGATTCCAGATCGTCGAGCTCGCGGCTGAGCCGGCGCAGCGAGCGCAACCCCCAGGTCAACCCTGCCCAGAGCAGCGCCAGCAGTGCCAGCAAGGCAGCGCCGAAGCCTAGGTAGAGTTTTTCACGCAGGCCGTCGAGGGTGCGCTGGTAGTCGCGCACTGGCTGCAGGGCCACGATGCTGAAGGCAGCACTCTTGCCGCCCAGCAGCTTTATCTCGACGTCATAGACGAAGAATTCCTCGCCGTTGGCCTGGTGGATGCGGGCGAACTCGTTTCCGCGGCCATCGTAGCGAGGCTGGTAGTTGATGTTCTGCGCTGCCGTGGCCCGGGACTGCCAGACCAGGTGGCCACTGCGGTCGAAGATGTACCCCAGCAGGCCGGTATAAGGCAGGTTGAAGCGCTCGTCAGGCAACAGCGCCGGCATCTGCAGCTGCCCGTTTTCGATACGCGCCGCCGAGATCAGTGTGGTCACGTCCGAGGCCAGGCGTTGTTCGATCGATTCCTGCAAGGCAAGGCTGAAGGCTTTCTGCAAGGCTGGCAGCAGCGCCAGCATGAACAACACCGCCAACACGGCAGCGGCCAGCATCAGGCGCACGCGCAGGGATCGAATCATCGGCAGCGCTCGGTGAACAGGTAGCCAAGCCCGCGCACGGTATCGATAGGCTTGAAGCCGCATTCGCCTTCGAGCTTGCGCCGCAAGCGCCCGATGAGCACTTCGATGACGTTCGGATCACGCTCTTCATCGCCAGGGTAGAGCTGCTCCATCAGGCGATCCTTGGCCACCACCTGCTGGTGATGACGCATCAGGTACTCAAGGATGCGGTATTCATAGGCGGTCAGGCCCAGTGGCTGCCCGTCGAGCGTGGCCTGCTTGCGATTGAGGTCCAGAACCAACGGGCCGGCGGCGATGGTTGACTGGGTAAAGCCGCTGGAGCGGCGCAGCAGCGCATTGAGGCGCGCCTCCAGTTCTTCGAACTGGAACGGCTTGACCAGGTAGTCGTCGGCGCCAGCGGCCAGCCCTTCGACCTTGTCCTGCCAGTTGCCGCGGGCAGTGAGGATGAGGATGGGAAAGGTCTTGGCCTGGTTGCGCAGGCGCGTGATCAGCTCCAGACCACTGATGCCCGGCAGCCCCAGGTCGACCACTGCCAGGTCGAAGTGGTACTGCTCGGCCTGGTACAGCGCCTCCTCGGCATTGGCGACCGCCTCGACCACGTGGCCACTTTCCCCCAGGCGGGTATAGAGGTGATGGCGAAGCAAGGCTTCGTCCTCGACCACCAGCAGTTTCATGTGCAGCTCCTTGATGGATGTGCCTGTACGGTGCCCAATGCTGACAAGCCAGCCCCACCGCGTGCGCCTACCGGCCCGATGGCCCAGCATGGCACTGGTTGGAGCTGGCTTGCCAGACCCGGGTCGCTACAGGATAACGCGGCGGGCAGGTCAGAACTTGTAGGAAGCCGCCAGATAGGTCTGCGCGCTGCTGCTCAGGCGCAATGTACCGGCCTTCGGCGCGCCGTGGGGGCTGACTTCGGTGGCGGCGTTGGTGCGCAGGTAACGGTAGCCCAGTTCGACCGAGGCCTTGTCGGTGATGTCCTGGATGACGCCTGCCTGCAGGCCGTAGGCGTAACCGTAGTCGGTGTCGCGGCTCAGGCCTGGCGATTCCTGGGACAGCTTGGTCATGCCCAGGGTACCGCCGCCGAACAGCTTGGTGGTATCGCCTACGGGCAGGAACAGGTCATAGCTGCCCAGCAGGTTTTCCTGGCGAAGTTTCAAGCCGCTGTGGTCACCGGAGACGTTGTCGTAGGTTATGTAGTAGCGACCTTGGTCATTGATACGGCCCAGGCGCACGCCCCAGGTGCCGTCCTTGGCGATCACGCCGTCGGTGTTGAGGTGGTCGGTGTTGCGCTGCAGCAGGCCTGACTTGCGAACCTTGTCGCTGGTCTGGCCGTAGGTGAGGCTGGCGAAGTTTTCGTCGGCCGCCTGGGCGCTGGTCATGCCAGCGGCGCAGACGGCTACGGCGGCAAGCAGGGTGTTGAATGTTTTCATGGTGAGGTTACTCCAGTCGAGTGCGCTGTTGAGGTCTGGAAGCTAGAGTAAGCAGGGCACACTGAACCTCGACTGAACCCCTGCTGAACATTGACTGAACGAACCGATTGCAATCCAGGAGTAGTCACCATGCGCGCCTTGCTGGCCTTGACCTTGATGTGTACCGCCGCCTTCGCCCAGGCGGCGGTACAGACCCGCGAGATTCCCTATCAGGATGCCGACGGCAACCGGCTGGTGGGCTACTACGCCTATGACGACGCCGTCACCGGCAAGCGGCCAGGCATCGTGGTGGTGCATGAGTGGTGGGGGCTTAATGACTACGCCAAACGGCGCGCCCGGGACTTGGCAGCGCTGGGCTACAACGCCCTGGCCATCGACATGTACGGTGACGGCAAGCACACCGAGCACCCTCAGGACGCCCAGGCGTTCATGGCGGCAGCACTCAAGGACCCCAAGGCTGCTGCCAGGCGTTTCGACGCCGGGCTGGCGTTGCTCAAGCTGCAGCCCAACACCAACAAGCATGACCTGGGCGCTGTGGGGTACTGCTTTGGCGGCAAGGTGGTACTCGATGCCGCCAGGCGCGGCGAGAAGCTTGACGGTGTGGTGAGTTTCCATGGCGCCCTGGCTACCGCTACACCAGCAAAGCCTGGGGTGGTGAGGGCGGCGATTCTGGTGGAACACGGCGCGGCAGATAGCATGGTGACGGCCGAACAAGTGCAGGCCTTCAAGGCGGAGATGGACGCGGCGAAGGTGAATTACCGCTTCGTCAGCCTCGACGGGGCCAAGCACGGGTTCACCAACCCTGATGCCGACCGGCTGAGCCATGGTGATCACGGCGGCCCGGACATCGGTTATGACGAGGCAGCCGACGACCGCTCCTGGGCAGACATGCAGGCGTTCTTCAAGCAAGTGTTCAATGAGTGATCACACGGGGCAGCCATGATGGGATGCCAGCGCTCACCGTGATAGGTAGCCAACACTGGGCGCGTTTTCATGCTTGCGTTGAAAACTGCGCCCATGTGCCGGGCAGCATCGCCCTGCACCTCCCGCAACTCCTGCTCAGCTGGCACAATACCGCGCATGACTACCCTTCCTGCCTGCTGTACCTCGCTTCGGCAACACTGGCCCTTGCCCCGCCCCCTGCCTGGTGCGGTGCTGGTCAGTTGCGCCTTCGACCCCACACGCATGACCCCGGACGATTTCGCGCGTGCTGGCATCGTACCCAGTGCGGGCCTGCTACGTTCAGTCGCCAAGCGCCAGGCTGAATATGTCGCCGGACGGGTATGCGCGCGCGCTGCGTTGCAGCAGTTGGATGGCCGGGACTACGTGCCCACCACCCACGAAGACCGCTCCCCCATCTGGCCTGCCGGTATCCGGGGCTCGATTACCCACGGTAAAGGCTGGGCGGCGGCGGTGGTTGCCGCCCAAAGCAGCTGTCGCGGGCTGGGGCTGGATCAGGAAGCGCTACTCGATGACGAGCGCGCCGAGCGGCTGATGGGCGAGATCCTGACGCCGATGGAGCTGGAGCGCCTGGACCACCGGCAGTTGGGCCTGGCCGTGACCCTGACCTTCTCGCTGAAGGAAAGCCTGTTCAAGACGCTCTACCCCCTCACTGGCCAGCGCTTTTACTTCGAACATGCCGAGCTGCTCGAATGGTCCGCTGAGGGGCTGGCCACGCTGCGCCTGCTCACCGACCTGTCCGCCCAATGGCGCAAGGGCGACCAATTGCAGGGGCAATTCTGCCTGCAGGACGGCCACTTGCTGAGCCTGGTCAGCGCCTGAGGCCTACAACGGCGCTTGTTGCCGCGGCCAGGTGAGGCTGAAGCAGGCGCCTCCCAGGGCCGTGCCATGGCCTACCATGGCACGGCCTGCGTGCCAATAGATGATACGGCGCACGATCGACAAACCCAGCCCATGGCCACCGGAGGCCCGGGTCCGGCTGTCGTCCAGGCGCATGAACGGCGTGAAGATGCGGTCCCACACCCCTTCCGGGATGCCTGGGCCGTCATCTTCCACATCGAGACGGCACACCTGCGGGCCTAGCTGGTAGCGCACGCGCACCTCGTGCTCGGCATGGCGCAGGGCATTGCTCACCAGGTTCTGCACGGCGCGGTGCAGGTAGCGGGGTTCTGCCTCGACCCAGGCGGTCTCGCCTTCGACGCCCTGGCAATCGCCTCGCAGCAGGCGTATCTCACGGCGCAGTGGAGCCAATTCGGCAATGACCTGATCGAGTAAGGCATCCAGGTCGATACGCTGGAATGTCAGCGCCGGGGCGCCCTGCTCGAGGCGCGCGTAGGTGAGCATTTCGTCGACCAGCTTGTCCAGGTCCTGGATGTCGCCGTCCATGCCGGCAAGGTGCTTGGCGCGGGCCTGCTCGGTGGCGGCGCTTTCGACCATTTCCAGGCCGAAGCGCAAGCGGGCCACGGGGGTGCGCAGCTCGTGCGACACGGCACGCACCAGCTCGCGCTGCATGGACAGCGAGCGCTGCAAGTGCTCGGCCATGCCATTGAATGCAGCGGCCAGGCGCCCGACCGAGTCGGCATCGCCTGCGGGGACGCGTGTGTCCAGGCTGCCCTGGGCGATGCCCGCCGCGGCCAGCGCCAGGCCGGACACGCGCCGCTCCAGTTGGCGCACCAGCAGGTAGACCACCAGGCCAATCAGGCTCAGCCCAACCAGGGTGATCAATACCAGCAACTGGGGTGGGTAAGGGTTGAGCTGGTGCAAGGGCCCGATCTCCAGCACCCACGGCGAGCCGGAGAGCCCGGCGAACACGCGTATGGAATCGCCATCCATGCCCAGCGCCATCACCGTGTCACCCTCCTCCACCCGGCGCCGCTGATCGTCATCCAGGCTGGCCCGCTCGATGCGCTGCAAGGCAACCCCGAACCCGAAGCCTTTGTCGCGCTTGATCTGCTCCAGGCGCTGCTGCTGTTCGGTCACCGGATAACGCACCAGCTCGTCGGCCAGCAAATACAGGGTCGCGCGGGCCAGTTGCTCGCTGATCTGCCTGACCTGAGCGACCAGCAGCAGGTCCTGCTGCCCTACCCTGCGCAACACCCGAGCCGCATGCGGGCCGGTCTTCTCGACCACCACGAGGCTGCGGTACAGGCGCGCGCGTTGTGTGCCATCGAGGGCGAAGGCCGACATGGGCTGCAATTGCAGCGGCACCCCCAGCAGCCGCCCCCACAGCAGCAGGGAACGCTTGCGCTCGGTGTCGCTCTGCAAGGCCAGGTTGTCTGCCATGAGGCTGAACGTGCCTTGCGCCAGGCCCTCGCGATGCTGGGCGGCGCGTACTTCATTGACCAGGTGCAGGCTGAGCACCCCTAGCAGCGCCACCAGCACCAGCACCGCCAGCATGCCGCCGTAAATGCGCAGGAAAATGGAGTTCACGGGCATTGGCCCACAAACAGATAGCCTTTGCTGCGCAGGGTCTTGATCAACCGGGGCTGGATGGGGTCGTCGCCGATGCGAGGGCGGATGCGGGAAATGCGTATGTCGATGGAGCGGTCCTGGCCGTCATAACCGACACCGCGCAGCGCCGTGGATATCTGTTCGCGGGTCAGTACCTTGCCAGCATTGCTGGCCAGCAGCCACAGCAGGTCGAATTCGGCGCCCGTAAGCTCGATCTGCCGCTCGCCGAGCCACGCCTCACGCACCCGGCTGTCGATGCGCAGCGCGCCGAAGGTCAGGTCCTGGCGCTTGCCCGCAGGCGCCTCGCTGCGGCGCAGCAGGGCCTGGATGCGCGCCAGCAACAGCCGGGGGCGTACGGGCTTGCACACGTAGTCGTCTGCGCCGATGTCCAGTCCTTGCACCTGATCCAGCTCATCGGTGCGTGCCGTGAGCATCAGGATGGGCCCAGGGTATTGGCTGCGCACGCGGCGACAGATGCTCATGCCATCTTCCCCCGGCAACATCACATCGAGCATGACCAGGTCCGGCTGGGTATCGATGATGCGTCGCGCTGCACGCGCACCATTGCCCTCGACACTGACCGCGTACCCCTGGGCGCCCAGGTATTCGGCGGTCAGCTCGGCCAGACGCTGGTCGTCTTCGACAATGAGGATGCGCGGTGGCGTTGGATCCATGGCGTAGGGCCTGTTGGTGTTGTTTTTCCCTGGATAGTACGACCAGCGCCCTGCCGAGCCAACCCACCGGGTGGTTCTGCGGACAAAGATCCGAGTGCGTTGGCAGCCCCTGAAAAAAACTGCCCAGCGGCAAGCAGACGCAGAAAAATACTTCAAACCAGTGGGCACAAGGCCTACAGCGAATACTTACGTTTCACTCACAAAGTACCCACAAGATATCCACAGCCGCTCGCCTTGCAAACACCCCCATACCGCATTATCTTGTATCGCGATCGCGACGAACCACTAGATATAGGGGTTCGCGCAAAATCACTTACAAAAGTCAACCCGCAAAATCATCGGATTTTTCGGCTGAACTTACGGTGGTTTCAGC
>NZ_JBJJMO010000044.1:0-41214 GCF_046231935.1 Pseudomonas sp. KCJK9111
GTTAGTCAGCCGAAGCCAAGATGGCGGTCATCATGGAAATTGCAGCGCTTTCGGAGCTGGAGATTGGTGAGTATTGCCGGCGCCAAGGCATTTTCCCTGAGCAGATAACCGACTGGCGTAATGCGTTTATCGCCAGCAGCACGAGGTAGTCGACAGCTAAAAATGTGCGTGCGGGTCAGTCTCGAGAGGACAAAAATCGTATCCGTGAGCTGGAACGGGAACTGCATCGCAAGGATGCAGCGTTGGCTGAAGCCGCGGCCTTGCTGGTGCTGCGAATAAAGCTCAATGCCTACTGGGGCAGCGACGACGAGGGCAACTGACCTTGTTGCCAGGACGGCATTTACTCGTTGGTTGGCTTAATGAAGTTATTGCGGCGGGTGCCCGCGGGGCACCGGCTTGTCTGGAGGTCGGCATTTCGCTACGAACGCTACAACGCTGGAGCTCGCCTGATGAGATGCGTGCTGATGGTCGTACCACAACCGTAAGGCCTGCACCTAGCAACGCACTCAGTGAGTTTGAGCGTCAAGCTATCGTAGCGCTCTGTAACAGCAAGGCGTACGCACATCTGCCGCCGAGCCAGATCGTGCCGTAACTGGCTGACGAGGGCCAATACCTGGCCTCAGAAGCGACCTTTTACCGTGTGCTGCATGCTGCAGGCCAACAGCATCATCGCTCGCGAGCCAAGAGACCGCATCGTCATGAGGTACCCATCACCTAGGCGGCGACAGCAACTAATCAGGCGTGGCCGTGGGACATCACCTACCTGCCTTCGCCGGTTCGCGGGAAGTTTTACTACCTCTACCTGATCGAGGATCATCTACAGCCGCAAGGCAGTGGGCTGGGAAGTTTACGAGGCAGAAAATGGCGAAAACGCAGATGCGTTACTGCAACGGAGCGTAAGAAAAGTGCTGGCGGCAGCCGCTGGTACTTCACTCGGACAAAGGCGTGCCGATGAAGTCTACGACGCTGCTGACCAAAATGTATGACCTGGGCATCACGCCCTCTCGTGGCCGACCACGCGTCAGCAACGACAATCCCTACTCTGAGTCACTGTTCAGAACGCTGACATACTGCCCACAGTGGCCACAGAGCGGGTTTGCCAGCTTGGAGGATGTGCGTTTCTGGGTGAGAGACTTTTTGACCTGGTACAACACGGCACATCGTCCTAGCCAAATCCGCTTCGTGACACCGGCTCAACGCCACGAGGGAAAAAACCGGGAAATCCTGGCTCGGCGTGATGCGATTTATCGTCAAGCCAGAGACAGGCGACCCGAACGATGGTCGGGTGGCACCCGCAATTGGAGCGCCATAGTCCCGAAGCGCCGCGCGGGCGGCGCTCGAGATCCGCCCCATCTCAAAAACCCTGTAGTGCACACCCTGCCATCAATGCCGGCCGCCTCAGCGCGACCCCTATCATTTTTGCCAGTTGAGGTAATGTGTTGCTAATGGATAAATAGGCCTTGGATGACAAGGGCTAGTTGTATGGGGTGTATGGGAAAGCTCACAATTTAAAAGGCAGGTTGATGAATACTTTGATGGCGCTTTTCAAGTGGTTCGTCAAAGAGGGTTTGGTAACGTATTGGTAAGAGACTTCATACAGTACCCCATCGGTCCAAGTGCTTCAAGGATTCGGAGTTAGGTGAGGGCCGTGACAGAGGGCGGTCGCTCGACTTGCCCTGATTACCGTCAGCGCTGGAAGGGGTAGTCTCAGAGAAAAACAGGTCGTAAGGGCAGCCGCCTTGGCAACAGGGCGATGCTGAGGTGAAATCGGAGTATTTCTACCGAAGACGCTTCGGCACGATCAATTACCTATCCATTGGATGAGGAGAGTGCCGTGGCGTCGTCAGGATTATTTACTTATTCGCCTTACGGTTATTGCCCCGGCTCATTGAGTCCGCTGGGTTTCAACGGTGAGCGATTAGATTCAGTTTCTGGGAGCTACTTACTGGGTATCGGCTATCGGCTATTCATCCCTGCCTTGATGCGGTTCAGTTCGCCAGATGATGTAAGTCCGTTCGGAGCCGGTGATTTGAATTGCTATGGTTACTGCATTCAGGATCCGATAAATTATCGGGACCCAAGCGGTAACTCCAGAATAGGAAGATTTCTTTCTAATTCTCGTTCAACAATATCTAGCATCTTTGGCCAGCCTAAGCCTTCGAAAGCAGGTGCTAATATTTTTCACTCAATACACGCAAATGTCACCTCGGTAGCGGTAGCTCCAGTGCAGGCATTTGGCCCAAAAAACGGCCTTGGGAAGGTGTTTCAAGCGGTCCGAGATATATCTGAAATAAAATTGCAGGTGACAATGGGGCGGTCTGACACAGCGGGGTATGACTTGATCGGGTTTCATGGAAGTACCGAATTCCATAAGGCTTCACTGGAGGCGGGTCTTGTCATTAATCCCAATGATGACAGCGCGATGGGGCCGGGTTTTCATTACTCGCCAGATATTGCAGCTGCCAAGTGGTATGCCCGGTATGCCGAGTATCGTGATCAGGGGGTTGGGTATGTGTATGGAGTTTATGCAAAAAACGATCAGTTAAGAAGGGGGGTTGATCTCGACTATGATGATGGGGATGGTTTTAGAGTAATTCGTGAGAGTGGGTTCGATAAGGTGTTGGTCAGAGATTTCATTCAGTATCCGCTTGTTCGTAGGGGCTCGGATAAACGGAGGGGGCGGTGGGAGCGTGAGTGATGTTGCTTATGTGGGCAGCGTTGCTGCAAGTCGTCGCCATATAAGGGGGGCTGCGCGGGGCCACCTCGGAACGTCTGTTTTCCTGGCTGGCGCTCAACTCGAAATTGCATGAAAATAGCAAGAGGTAAATTATCATGAAGCCTGTCTCGAGAAACTAACTTGATACATTGGATGAAATACCACGGTCAGGTGCGTTTGCTTATACCCCCTATCGTTATTCATCTGAGCCATCGCACCGCCAAGGCGCTGAAACCGATCTACCAGGCCATCAACGCCGAGGCGGCTGAGCAGGCGCTGGACGATTTTGAAAACGGCCCTTGGGGCAAGCAGTATCCAACAGTGGTGGCTGCCTGGAGACGGGCCTGGGATCGAGTGATTCCCTTCTTCGTCTTCCCGCCAGCCATCCGGAAAGTGATTTACACGACCAACGCTATCGAGAGCAACAACTCTCAGCTACGCAAGATCATCAAGACCCGTGGTTACTTCCCGACCGACGATGCGGCGACCAAGCTGATCTGGCTTGGACTACGAAATATCACGGCGAACTGGGGTTCAGCGGCGCATGATTGGAAGAGCGCGATGAATCAATTTGCGATTCGGCGAGTCACTTTTTGTCAAACGCGACAAAAAGTAACCAAAAAACGCTGCGCTCCATTCATACGGCCCCTACGCTGCGCTTCGGGGTTCCCTCACTCCGGTCTTCTGAAGTCGCGAAGATCAAGATCAAGATCAAGATCAACAGCAACAGCAACAGCAACAGCAACAGCAACAGCAGAAAGTTGACTATGTATGGTCAGGAGTTGATACATGGCGTACGAGCAGAGTTCAGAGTTTGCCCGCGTTGCCGCAGGCTCACGTCCACGGCTCAAACGCTCCGGATTAACAGGCTATCGCCTCACACTCCCTGCGAAAGCACCCGATCAATACAGTCCACAAAATAGTCCACACTCGCCCGCGTGGTGCACATGGGCGGTTTGATCTTCAGGATGTTCAGGTAATCGCCCGTCGGCTGCATGAAAATCCCCAACTCGCGCAGACGGTGACACAGCACCATGGTTTCCTCGGTCGCAGGTTCCAGCGTATCCCGGTCGCGCACCAGTTCCAGCCCCAGATAAAAACCCGAACCATGCGCCGCACCCGCCAAGGGGTGCTTGTCGACCAGCGCTTGAAGCCGGGCCTTGAAATAGCGCCCCGTCTCGCGGGCGTTGTCCCACAGGCCCTCCTGCTGCAACACATCCAGTACCGCCATGCCAATGCGGCAACTGACCGGGCTACCGCCGGCAGAGGAAAAGAAGTAACCCTCAGCCTCCAGCGCCTCGGCGATTTCGCGACGGGTGATCACCACCCCCAGCGGCTGGCCATTGCCCATGCCCTTGGCCATGGTGATGATATCCGGCACCGCGCCTTGCTCCTCGAAACCCCAGAAATATTCCCCTAGACGGCCATAGCCCACCTGCACTTCGTCGGCGATGCATACCCCGCCGCGTGCGCGCACCTTGGCATAGGCCGCTTGCAGGTAGCCCGGCGGCAAGGCAATGCCGCCGGCATTGCCATACACAGGTTCGCAGATGATCCCAGCCAGCTTGCGCCCGCTCGCATCGAGTTCGGCCAGCCGGTTATCGACGTCGCGCAGGTAGTCAGCGGCGCTGTCCGGGCCGCGGAAACGGCCGCGGAACGTGTTGGGGGCTTCGACCGGGTGCACCCAGGCGGGGCGGGTTTCCAGGGCCTGCGGGTTGTCGGCAATGGACGTGGAGATCGCATCGGTCGCCACCGACCAGCCATGGTAGGCCTCCAGTACGCTGAGCATGTCGCGTCCACCGCTGTAGGCCCATGCCAGGCGGATCGCCAGGTCATTGGCTTCGGTACCGCTGTTGACCATGAACACGCGGTCGAATCCGTCGGGCGCCAGGGCCAGCAGGCGTTCGGAAAATTCGGTGATGGCGGCGTAGTGAAAGCGCGAATTGGTGTTGAGCAGCGACCATTGCCGTGCCGACTCGGCCGCCATGCGCGGATGACCATGCCCGAGTACGGCCACGTTGTTGAGCATGTCCAGGTAAGAGCGACCTTGCAGATCGATCAGGTAGTTGCGCCAGCCGCGCTCGATCTGGGGTGGGTCTAGGTAATAATGCTTCTGCGACCGGGCAAAACTGGCCTCGCGTCGAGCCAGTAACGCGTGAGGGTCTGGCAGGGCGTCTGCGTTGCAGTCCAAACCCAGTAAGCCCGCAGGGGAAGGGCACAGGGCCAGCCATGCTGGCGCGCGGGAGGGCGCGGCGAAGAACGGCGGTTCGAGGCTGCTGTCCAGGCATAGCTGGACGCTGAGCCTCTCGCCGCTGTTGCCCAAGGGATCGCCCTTTCGCAACCATTGCCCATTGGCGGGAGCCTGTGCCAAACCATTGAGCCACAGGTCCCATGAGGAGCTGCGCAAATACCCGCTCTGTTCATCGACAGACCGCCACGTGCCGTCCTCCGGCGCCTGCACGGCCGTGCCAGGTTCCAGTTTCAGCTCCACCCCCAATGCGCAGGTTGCCGGTTCTTCGCTCCGATCAATGTGTGTCTGGGACAAGCGATACTGCCCATGCAACGTGCACGCTGGCGCTGACTGGGCTGCCAGCAGGCGCTGGTCGAACCCTGGCACCTCCCAGTTGCCGGCATCGCAGTGCACGCTCAGCACCCCCAAATCGAGGCGGGCGACCGGGTGGCCAGCCACGGTAGGTAGCAGCGGTGCGCTATCAACGAAGCAGGGGGCCGAAGGCGCCAAACCAGCTGCCTGTAAAATGGCGACTTCCATCAGTGCCAGCGGTGCGGCCTGCGCAGTCTCGAAAATCTGCCATTCATGGGCGGCGTTATCGCGAATGTACTGGTTACCGGGGTCGATGGCCTGCTGTTGAGCGCTGCTGAGCACCAGCACGATTGCACGGTTGAGCACCAAGGGCCACAACGCGCGTAGTTCTGCCTCGGTCAGCGGATTGACCGCCTGATAGGCACTGACGGCGGCGAGCACCCTGAAGGGGTCGCCTTCGGCATGATGCAGCAGCGCTGCGCAGGTCACCGACAGATCGGCAACGCGCCAGGTGCGAACCAGGTCGCCGAAATCGATGAGCCCCTGCAGTTGCCACTGGCGCTGCGCATCTTGAGCCCAGACGGTGTTGTCATCGGTGATGTCCAAGTGCACGGCCTGGATGGGCAACTGCTTCATCAGCGGGGAAAGGCGGATGGCAGCGGCTCGTGCTGCCTCGCTCAGTCGCCCGCGTAGCCTGGGGTCTTCCACCTGTGGCAGCAGGCGGTCAATCAATGCCGGGGCGTGCCTGGGATCCCACTGCAGCGTGCGTGCCAGACCTTCGTGGTCGAAATCTGCAAGGGCCCTGTCGACCCGCGCGCAGAGCGTGCCCATCGCCTGGATCACAGGGGCTGGAAGCCACCCGCATCGGGTCAAGGGCTGTCCTTGCAAGTACTCCAAGACCCGGACCCTTAGCGCCTGCCCATCGATATCCAGTGTCAGCAGGGTGTTGCCATTCTTTGCGGCAACCACCGAAGGCACTGGCAAGCCCTGGTCACGCAGCACACCTAGCGCAGCATGCTGAGCGTGCAGCTCGGGCTCGGCATAGCTGGCGTGGCACGCCTTGAGCACGAACTTGCCCTGGCCAGTATCCATAAGCACATTCAGATCCTGTTGACTGCCAAGCGGCTGCAGTTCACCACAGAGGCCGTAGTGCTCCGAGAGCAGTTCACGTGCCTGCGAGAGTGCTAGGCAGGGCGCTGGCAGGCTCACACGTTCTGTGATCTGGCGAAGGACGGTGGCGGCATCATGAAGACGTGTAGGCATAGGTCGTACCGGGTCATAAGGAGACTGACGTTATTTATGCGCGTTCTTGGCGATGAAGAAAGACGATTGTCTTCAGTTTTTCTGAAAACCGTCCACGCGCCAGCGCGGAGCAAAGGCCCTTGTATTGAACTTGTACACAGGTGATTTCTTGTACAGAAAAAGTGATATCTGGATGATGGCGTCCTTCGCCGCGCCTTCGTCCCGTTCAATCACATTTATTAAGCCTGTCTATAGGAACGACCGCCGTATCTTCGAGTCGAAACGGCATCAGGGACGTGATGGACAGACCCCAGGCACCCCTTTGGACCGCGCTTTGGGCCTGTACAAGTATTGACTGATCTGTCACCCGTAAGCAGTGACAGTACGCTGGTGCTGATGCACCCCACCCTCAGGTGACCCCATGTTCAATCGGCAACTCAAAGCTACCTTGGCCGCCCGCGAAACCGAACTGGCTACGCTTCGCCAGCGCCTGGACGTTTTGGAAAACGGCGCATTCTTGCGCCTTGATGCACAACGTCGCGCTCTCGAATGCAGCCCGGCGTTCGCCACTGCCTTGGGCGTTTCGCCCGAAGCGGTGGTAGGGCAGCCACTCGGGAACTGGCTGGCGGCTCCTGCGCAAGAAAGCCAGGCGCTGCTGGAGGCCCTGTTACGCTCCAGCGCCATCATCCAGTTCGACCTTGAGGGCAAGGTGCTGGCCGCCAACCCCAACTTCCTGACGGCGTTGGGTTACCGCCTGGACGAAGTGGTGGGGCAGCATCACCGCATGTTCTGCAGCCCTGATGAGGTCAAGGGCGAGGCATACAGCAACTTTTGGCGCACCCTCAACGCAGGTCGCTACGTGACCGGGCGTTTCAAACGCCTGGACCGCCACGGGCATGAGGTCTGGCTCGAGGCCAGCTACAACCCGGTCAGCGATGCCAGCGGCAAGCTGGTAAGGGTGGTCAAGTTCGCTTCCCTGGTGACGGACCAGGTGCAGCGTGAAGAAGCCGTCAAGCAAGCGGCGCAGGTGGCGCTGGAGGTGTCGCTGCAAACCGATGGCAGCGCCAGCGAAGGGGTCGTGGTCATGCAGGAAGTGGGGCAGTCCATGCAGGGGGTCGCGCGTCAACTGCAGTCGGCCGGTGACACCATCAGCGCGCTCGGCCAGCAATCGACGGTGATCAGTGCCATCGTCCAGACCATTGGTGCCATTGCATCGCAAACCAACTTGTTGGCGCTCAACGCAGCCATCGAGGCGGCGCGGGCGGGTGATCAGGGGCGTGGCTTCGCCGTGGTGGCAGACGAGGTGCGCAAACTGGCCGGACGTACCAGCGCGGCCACGGCGGAAATCGATGCGGTGGTGGCACGTAACCAAGCGTTGGTGAACCAGGCCGTGGGCGAAGTGCAAAGCAGCCGTGCCGAAGCGGCCAACGGCCTGCAGCTGGCTGACCATGCAGGGCATGTCATCAGCAGTATCCAGGAAGGCGCCAAGCGCGTGGTCGGCGCTGTCGAGCGGGTCAGCAAGGACCTGCGTTAGCGTCCTGCAGGTCTGGGCGCAGGGGGCAGGCCAGCTCCAGGCGGTGCAGCAAGGCCGCACGCAGCCCCTGCAGGTCGGCCATGCGCTGCTCGATGAGCGCCAGTTTATCGCGCAACAATGCTTCAACGGCTTGTGCCGGCTCGGTAGCGCTCCACAACTGCTGCACATTGCTGCCAATTTCGCTGAGGCTGAACCCAAGCTGCTGCGCCGTACGGATGAAGGCGACCAGTTGTACGGTGTCATCGGCATAGTCCCGATAACCGTTGGCCGAGCGCTGGGCCTTGATCAAGCCCCGGGCCTCATAGAACCGCAGGGTATCGCGGCTGACTTCGCAGCAGGCGGCAAGTCGACCAATTCGCACAGCAATCTCCTTCTTGGGGTGCTTGACCCTGGAGCATACTCCAGGCTTTAGCTTAGGGCCTTCTTTACTTGAGGAAGGTGTTCGACGATGTGGAGCAAGGCCCAATACCGCAAGCTGGTGCGTACCAGTGGTTATTACGATTTGCTGATGACCATCGGTTTCGCGACCCCATGGACATTCGTCTGGTTGCACGGCTGGCTGGGTGACATGCACGTCTCCCTGGGGCTTTCGGGTGAACTGCCGGTGTTCGAGCCGATGCACATGTTGATGGCCAACCTCATGGGGTCGATCGTCTGCGTGTGGGCGTGGCTGCGCATACGTCATCCTCAAGTGCGGTTCGGACGTTATGATGCAGCCGGTCGCGTGCTGTTCAGTACCTGGCAGCTCTATGCGCTGGTGCACGGCGGTTCAGCGCTGATCTGGGGCATCCTGGTGATGGAAGTGGTGTGGGCAATTCTGCAATTGATGCCCGTCACCGGTCGTTGCCAGGCGCAGTGTGAAACGCCCGCCGCCGCCTGACAGCGTGTCAAACCGACGCGCCCTGTAGAAGAGCGCGCCGGGCCGGGACACGGTTAACGCGCCGTGGGCGTTAACGGGCTTCAGGCTGCAAGAACGCGGCCTCCAGCAGTTGCTGGGTGTAGGGGTGTTGCGGGGCCTGAAAGATGGTTTGAGCATCCCCTTGCTCGACCACATGGCCTTGCTTGATCACCATCAGCTGATGGCTCAAAGCCTTGACCACTGCCAGGTCGTGACTGATGAACAGGTAGGTGAGGTTGTATTTCTGTTGCAGGTTGCGCAGCAGCTCAACCACCTGGCGCTGTACCGTCCGGTCCAGCGCGGAGGTGGGCTCGTCCAGCAGGATCAGCGCCGGCTTGAGCACCAGGGCCCTGGCGATCGCGATGCGCTGGCGCTGGCCGCCTGAGAACTCATGGGGGTAGCGATGGCGCGTCTGCGGGTCCAGTCCGACCTCCTGCAGCGCTGCGATGATGGCGGCTTCCTGTTCCTGGGCGGTCCCGATACGGTGGATGCGCAGGCCTTCACCCACGATCTCGGCCACGCTCATGCGGGGGCTGAGGCTGCCGAACGGGTCCTGGAATACCACCTGCATTTCCCGCCGCAGGGGGCGTACGGCTTGCTGGTTCAGCCCTTGCAGTTCTTTCCCGTGGAAGCGGATGCCACCTTGGCTCCCGATCAAGCGCAGAATCGCCAGGCCCAGGGTCGACTTGCCTGAGCCCGACTCGCCCACGATGCCCAGGGTCTGCCCCTGGGGCAGGCTGAAATTGATACCGTCCACGGCTTTGACGTGGTCGACGGTGCGGCGCAGCAAGCCTTTCTTGATCGCAAACCACACCCTCAGGTCATCCACTGCCAGCAGTGGCGAGCCGGGGGTGTTGTGCGCCGGCAAACCGCTGGGCTCGGCGTTGATCAGCATCTGTGTATACGGGTGCTGTGGGGCATCGAACAGCGTGGCGCAGTCGGCTTGTTCGACGATCTGCCCCTGCTGCATCACGCACACCCGGTGCGCGATTCGCCGTACCAGGTTCAGGTCATGGCTGATCAACAACAAGGCCATGCCCAGGCGCGCCTGCAGCGCCTTGAGCAGGTCAAGCACCTTGAGTTGCACGGTCACGTCCAGCGCGGTGGTCGGTTCGTCTGCAATCAACAATTCTGGCTCGTTGGCCAACGCCATGGCGATCATCACACGTTGACGTTGCCCGCCCGAGAGTTCATGGGGTAGGGCCTTGAGGCGCTTGCGCGGCTCTGGGATGCCGACCATCTCCAGTAACTCAAGGGTGCGAGCGGTGGCCTGCTTGCCGGTCAGCCCCTTGTGGATGAGCAGAATTTCGTTGATCTGTTTTTCGATGCAGTGCAGCGGGTTGAGCGAGGTCATCGGCTCCTGGAAGATCATCGCGATACGGTCGCCACGAATGCGCTGCATGCTCTTTTCGTTCTGCTGCAGCAAATCCTTGTCTTGGTAGCGGATCGTGCCACCGGGATGACGCGCCAGGGGGTAGGGCAGCAAGCGCAGGATCGAGTGGGCAGTCACCGACTTGCCCGAACCGCTTTCTCCGACCAGCGCCAGCGTTTCACCTTTGCGGATGTCGAAGCTGATACCGTCGACCACCCGGTTGGTGTGCTCGCCGTTCACGAACTCGACGGCAAGGTCGCGCACTTCGATCAGGTTTTCTTCGCTCATGTCACTTCCTCGGGTCGAAGGCGTCGCGGGCGGACTCGCCGATAAATACCAGCAGGCTCAGCATCACGGCCAGCACGGCAAATGCGCTGATGCCCAGCCACGGCGCCTGCAGGTTGGACTTGCCCTGCGCAACCAATTCGCCAAGCGACGGAGCGCCCGGAGGCAGGCCGAAGCCGAGAAAGTCCAATGCGGTCAGCGTGCCGATCGCGCCGGTGAGAATGAACGGCATGAACGTCATGGTCGAGATCATGGCATTGGGCAGGATATGCCGGTACATGATCGCCCCGTTGCGCATGCCCAGTGCGCGCGCGGCGCGAACGTACTCCAGGTTGCGTCCGCGCAGGAATTCGGCGCGGACCACGTCCACCAGGCTCATCCAGGAAAACAGCAGCATGATGCCCAACAACCACCAGAAATTGGGCTGCACGAAGCTGGCTAGGATGATCAGCAGGTAGAGCACTGGCAAGCCGGACCAGATTTCCAGGAAGCGTTGCCCAGCCAGGTCCACCCAGCCACCATAGAACCCCTGCAAGGCACCGGCGATCACGCCGATGATGGAGCTGAGCACGGTCAGGGTAAGGGCGAACAGTACCGAAATGCGGAACCCATAGATCACCCGTGCCAACACGTCGCGCCCTTGATCATCGGTGCCCAGCCAGTTGTCAGCTGAGGGTGGAGCGGGGGCGGGCACGCGCAGGTCGTAGTTGATGCTCTGGTAGCTGAACGGTATGGGTGCCCACAGTACGAAGCTGTCCTTCTTGGCCAGCAGGTCACGCACGTAGGGGCTCTTGTAGTTGGCTTCCAGCGGGAACTCACCGCCAAACGTGGTTTCCGGGTAACGCTTGAAGGCAGGGAAGTACCACTGGCCGTCGTACTGCACGGCAATGGGCTTGTCGTTGGCGATGAGCTCGGCGCCCAGGCTCAGCCCGAACAGGACCAGGAACAGCCACAGCGACCACCAGCCACGGCGGTTGGCCTTGAAACGCTCGAAGCGACGACGGTTCAGGGGGGACAAGGCCATGTCAGTGCTCCCGGCTGGCAAAGTCGATGCGTGGATCGACCAAGGTGTAGGTCAGGTCGCCGATCAGTTTCACCACCAGCCCCAGGAGGGTGAAGATGAACAGGGTGCCGAAGACCACCGGGTAATCGCGGTTGATGGCCGCTTCGAAACTCATCAGGCCCAGCCCGTCGAGGCTGAAGATCACCTCGATCAGCAGCGAGCCTGTGAAGAAGATGCCGATGAACGCCGAGGGAAAGCCTGCGATCACCAACAACATGGCATTACGGAACACGTGGCCGTACAGCACCCGTGACCGGCTCAGGCCCTTGGCCTTGGCGGTGACCACGTACTGTTTGTTGATCTCGTCGAGAAAGCTGTTCTTGGTCAGCAGCGTCATGGTGGCGAAGTTGCCAATCACCAGGGCCGTGATCGGCAACACCAAGTGCCAGAAATAATCGAGGACCTTGCCCGTGGTGCTCAGCTCATCGAAGTTGTTGGAGGTCAGGCCGCGCAGTGGGAACCAGTCGAAGTAGCTGCCGCCGGCAAACAGGACGATCAGCAGGATCGCGAACAGGAACGCCGGGATGGCATAGCCCACGATGATCGCCGAGCTGGTCCACACATCGAAGTGACTGCCGTGTCTGACCGCCTTGGCGATCCCCAGGGGGATCGAGATCAGGTACATGATCAACGTGCTCCACAGTCCCAGCGAGATCGATACCGGCATCTTCTCCAGGATCAGGTCGATGACCTTGGCGTCACGGAAGAAGCTGTCGCCAAAATCCAGCCGGGCATAGTTCTTGATCATGATCCACAGGCGTTCGGGCGGCGATTTGTCGAAGCCGTACATGCGCTCGATCTCCGCCACCAGCGCAGGGTCCAGGCCTTGGGCACCCCGGTAGTTGGAGCCGGCCACCGACACCTCGGCGCCCCCACCTGCGATTCGGCTGGTGGCGCCTTCGAACCCTTCGAGCTTGGCGATCATCTGCTCCACTGGCCCGCCAGGAGCGGCCTGGACGATGATGAAGTTGATGATCAGGATGCCGAACAATGTGGGGATGATCAGCAGCAGTCGCCGCAGGATATAGGCCAGCATGTCAGTTGGCCTCGCCGGCAGTGGCCTGGCTTGCCTTGGGCGATGTGCCGGGCTTGATCCACCAGGTGTCGATGCCGATGTCGTACTTGGGCGAAACCTTGGGGTGACCGATGTGGTTCCAATAGGCCACGCGCCAGGTCTTGATGTGCCAGTTTGGAATCACGTAGTAGCCCCACAGCAACACCCGGTCCAGGGCGCGGCAGTGGTCGATCAGGCTCTGACGCGACTCGGCGTTGATCAGGCCATCGACCAGTTGGTCGATGGCAGGGTCACGCAGGCCGATGAAATTGCGGCTGCCGGGGTTGTCGGCGGCCGCGCTGGACCAGAATTCCCGTTGCTCGTTGCCAGGGGAATTGGACTGGGGGTAGCCGCCGACAATCATGTCGTAATCGCGCGAGCGCAGGCGGGTGATGTACTGGGACACATCGACCCGGCGGATGTTGAGCTCGATACCCAGGTCCGCGAGGTTGCGCTTGAAGGGCAGCAAAACGCGCTCGAACTCGGTCTGGGCAAGCAGAAACTCGATGCTGACCGGCTGGCCGTTGGTGTCGACCATCTTGTCGTCGACGATTTTCCAGCCCGCTTCCTGCAGCAACTTGTAGGCTTGGCGCTGCTGCTCCCGGATCATGCCGCTGCCGTCGCTGACCGGGTTATGGAAGGCCTGGGTGAAGACCTGCTCAGGCACCTGGCTGCGCACCGGTTCGAGGATTTTGAGTTCGCCAGGGCCGGGCAGGCCACGGGCCGCCATCTCGGAGTTCTCGAAGTAACTGCCGGTGCGCGTATAGGCGCCGTTGAACAGCTGCTTGTTGGTCCATTCGTAGTCCAGCAGCAGGCTCAGCGCCTTGCGCACGCGTATATCCTGGAAGACCGGCCGGCGGATGTTGAAGATGAAGCCCTGCATGCCGGTGGGGTTGCCATTGGGCAGCTCCTCCTTGATCAGGCGGCCGTCGCGCACGGCTGGCACGTTGTAGGCTGTGGCCCAGTTCTTGGCGCTGACCTCCAGCGCATAGTCGAAGGCGCCGGCCTTCAGTGCCTCCAGCGCAACCGTAGTGTCGCGGTAGGAATCGAAGGTCATGGCGTCGAAATTGTAGAAACCACGGTTGATGGGCAAGTCCTTGGCCCAATAGTCCTTGACCCGCTCATAGCGCACCGAGCGCCCGGCCTTGACCTCGGCCACCTTGTAGGGCCCGCTGCCCAGCGGAATTTCCAGGTTGCCGCGGTTGAAGTCGCGCTGCGCGTACCAATGCTTGGGCAGCACGGGCAACTGACCGAGAATCAGCGGCAGTTCACGGTTGCCCTTGTGCTTGAACTTGAACACGACCTTGAGCGGGTCTTCGGCGACCACCTCGGCCACGTCCGCGTAGTACTGACGGTACAGGGGGGCACCGTCCTTCATCAGCGCATTGAAGGTGAACACCACGTCTTCGGCGCGCATGGGATGGCCATCGTGGAACCGCGCCTCGGGGCGCAGGTAGAAGCGCACCCAGCTGTTGTCAGGCGCCTTCTCGATCTGTCGAGCGACCAGGCCATATTCGGTGAAAGGCTCGTCCAGGCTCTGGCGCATCAAAGTGTCGTAGATGATGCTGATGTTTTCGGCCGATACCCCCTTGTTGATGAAGGGGTTGAGGCTGTCGAACCCACCAAAGCTGGACTGGCGGAAGGTGCCACCCTTGGGAGCGTCCGGGTTTACGTAATCGAAGTGCTTGAAATCCGCTGGGTATTTGGGCGGCTCGTCGTACAGGGTGAGTGCGTGCTGCGGCGCTGCCAGCGCGGGAAGGCTCAGGCAGGCCAGCAACAGGCTGCCGGCCAGCCGGCGCAAGGAATGCGTGGGCGTCATTGGGCTTTCTCCAAAGTCTTGATCCACCAGCTGTTCAGCCCGAGGGTATAGGGCGGCGTGGTGACGAAGCCGAACCGATTGCGGTAGGCCAGGCGGTGGTTGTCGAGGTACCAGTTGGGAATCATGTAGTGCTGCCATGACAGCACGCGGTCCAGCGCTCGCGCCGCTGCGACCTGGTCATCACGGGTGCGCGCCGCCAGCAAGGTGTCGAGCAGATGATCGACCACAGGGTCGTCAACCCCGGCGTAGTTCTTGCTGCCCTTGGTGCCCGCCTGGCTTGAATGGAAGTACAGCCACTGCTCGAGGCCCGGGCTCAGGGTCTGGTTCAGGGTCATCAGAATCATGTCGAAGTCGAACTGGTCCAGTCGCTGTTTGTACTGGGCGCGGTCCACGGTTCGCAAGCGCGCGTCTACACCGATGTTGGAGAGGTTTTCGACATACGGCTGCAGGATGCGTTCCAGGTTGGGGTTTACCAGCAGCACTTCCATGCGCAGCGGTTGGCCCTTGCTGTCGACCAGGCGCTGGTCCTTGAGCGTCCACCCGGCCTCCGCCAGCAAGGACAGGGCCTTGCGCAACGTCTGCCGGTCGATTCCGCGCCCGTCCGTGCGGCTGACCTGGTAGGGTTCGGTGAACAGCTTGGCCGGAAGCTGGTCGCGAAACGGGGCCAGCAACAGCCATTCCTTGCCCTGGGGCAGGCCGGCGGCTGCGAATTCGCTGTTGGGGTAATAACTGGTCGAACGGCGGTAGGCGCTGCTGAACAGCGCACGGTTGGTCCACTCGAAATCGAACATCAGGCCCAGCGCCTGGCGCACCCGTGGATCGCTGAAGGTGGCCCGACGGCTGTTCATGAACAGGCCTTGGGTCTGGGTCGGGATGCGGTGGGGGATCTGCGCCTTGATCACCTCGCCGCGCCGCACGGCGGGGAAGGTGTAGCCGTTGGCCCAGTTCTTGGCCTGATGCTCGATGTAGATGTCGAACTCGCCTGCCTTGAAGGCTTCGAAGGCAACGGTCGAGTCGCGGTAGAACTCGTACTCGACACGGTCGACGTTGTACTTGCCGCGATTGACCGCCAGATCCTTGCCCCAGTAATTTTTGACGCGCTCGAACACCAGGCGCCGGCCTGGCTGTACCTGGGTCACCCGGTATGGCCCGCTGCCCAGCGGGGGCTCGAAGGTGGTGGCCTTGAAGTCGCGTGTGCGCCAGTAATGCTGGGGCAGAACGGGCATTTCCCCAAGGCGCAGGATCAGCAGAGGGTTGCCGGCACGCTTGAACACGAAGCGGATACGCAGCGGCCCGAGAATGTCCACCCGCTGCACTTCCTGCAGGTTGGTCCGGTAAAGCGGATGGCCTTCCTTGAGCAGTGTGCGGAAGGAGAAGGCCACGTCTGCCGACGTGATGGGCTTGCCATCGTGCCAGCGGGCTTGCGGGCGCAGGTTGAACACCACCCAGCTGCGGTCCTGGCTGTATTCGACCGAGCGGGCGATCAGCCCATAACTGGAGGTCGGCTCATCGCCCGAGGGGTCGTACTGGCCGGTGCCCACCATGAGGGTTTCATTGAGTTCGTTGACCCCATACTGTTGAAAGTTGGGCGTGCTCACCGGGCTCGTACCCTTGAAGGTATAGGGGTTGAGGGTGTCGAACGTACCGAAGGCCATCGCCCGCAAGGTGCCACCTTTGGGGGCTTGCGGGTTGACCCAGTCGAAATGGGTGAACGAGGCCGGGTACTTGAGCGTGCCGAACTGCGCGTAACCGTGGCTTTCGCTCACGGTTGCGACGGCGGGAAAGCTCAAGGCCAGGCTGAGTGTAAGAAGGAGGGGACGTATCAAGTCGGCATCCGATCCAAAGGCATTGGGCTTTGATCGGGCTACAGTAACAGTTTGCACTGGCGCGGCAAGCGCCAAACGGCAAGAAAACACAGGTACGCGCACGTACGGGTGTCCCCTTGCCGCCAGGGATCAGTGGCCGACGTAGACGGTCAGGGTCTGGCCTGGTTTCAGTGCATGGCCACTGCGCGGGTTCCAGCGCTTGAGGTGGGTCATCTCGACATTGAAGCGTTTGGCCACCAGATACAGCGAATCGCCCTTGCGCACCTTGTATTGAGTGGTGCGTTTTGCCGAACTGGCGACCCGGTTGGCGGCGCCACTGGAGGCGTTGCCGCCGCGCAGGGCTAGCACCTGGCCTGCGCGCAGGCTGCTGCCCGAAAGGCGGTTCCAGCGCTTGATGTCCGCAATGGAGACACGGTTGGCCTTGGCGATGGCCCCCAGGTTGTCACCACGCCTGACCTTGTAGCTGCGCGCGGCCACAGGCGCCTTGGCTTCGGCCACGGCGCGAGCGAAAGCTGCCTTGGGGGGCTGAAGGGTGACCAACTGCTCGGGGTTGAGGTTGGAGAGGCTGGCCGAGAGCAGCTGCGCCTTGGCCGTGGGTACCAGCAACTGCTTCGGGCCATCGACCGTCATGCGCTTTTTAAAGGCTGGGTTCAGCTGGATGAGTTCGTCTTCGTCGATGTCGGCGAAGGCAGCCACCCGCGTCAGGTCGAGCCGGTCGTTGATCGCGACGGCCTCGAAGTACGGTTCGTTGGCAATCGGCGTCAGGTTCACACCGTAGGCTTCAGGCGTGGAAACTACCTGTGACAAGGCCAGCAGTTTCGGCACATAGTCACGGGTTTCCTGAGGCAGCGGCAGGTTCCAGTAGTCGGTGGGCAAGCCCAGCTTCTCGTTGCGCTCCATTGCCCGGCTGACCGTGCCTTCCCCAGCGTTATAGGCCGCCAGCGCCAGCAACCAGTCGCCGTTGAACATGTCGTGTAGGCGGGTCAGGTAGTCGAGCGCGGCGTTGGTCGAAGCGGTGACATCGCGGCGCCCGTCATAGAAGTTGGTCTGGCGCAGGTTGAAGTGCCGGCCGGTGGCTGGCATGAATTGCCACATGCCGGCTGCACTGGCGCGTGAGTAGGCCATTGGGTTGTAGGCGCTCTCGATCGCCGGCAGCAGGGCCAACTCCAGTGGCATGCCGCGCTCTTCGAGGCGTTCGACGATGTAGTGCAGGTAGAGGCTGCCGCGCTCGCCAGCACTTTCGATGAACGTCGGGTTGCTGGCAAACCACAGGCGCTGCTGATCGATGCGCGGGTTGACGTCGCGGTACTCCTGGAGCACGAAGCCCTGGCGCATGCGTTCCCAGACATCCCGAGGCGCTTGCTCGACCGGCTTGACCAGCAACGGCGCGGGTCTTGGCTTGATTCGCGCTTGCTGGCTGTGCGCACGGACGCTATCGGCTTCGTCGAGCTGACGCGTGCTCTGGCAACCCACCAAGGTGGCGGCCAGCGCGAGCGCACTGACCTGGGCCAGGCGCGTCAGCGCGACGGAATGAGAGGTTCTGCGGCTTCGGGAAGACATCGGCGGGCACAGGTATCCGGGCAAAAAATTTCGGCGATTCTAGGAACCGCTCCGGACCGGGTCAACCTCTGACCGCCACTTGCGATATATCTTGGGGTTATCAGAAGCTATCTTTCCAAGACCTCAAGGCAGCAAAAACAGCGACATGCGAGGTGTTGGAATGTCCCTTCCATTCGTCTGCTTTTTGTTTAACAGATGTTTCAGCGGTGCGCAGGAAGGGGTTGGTCAGCCGTTCCAAGGCAATGGTGGTGGGCAATGTGATGCGCTCTTGCGCACGCAGCTGGGAAACCGCTTCGAAGCGCTTCAATACATCTTCATTGCCAGGTTCCACGGCCTTGGCGAAACGCAGGTTGCTCAAGGTGTATTCATGGGCGCAGTACACCTGGGTCTCGGCTGGCAGGGCTGCCAGGCGAGCTAGCGCCGGTTGCATCTGCTCGGCAGTGCCCTCGAACATGCGCCCGCACCCAGCTGCGAACAGGGTGTCGCCACTGAACAGCACAGGTGTAGCCGCGCCACCGTTGAAGAACGCGATATGCCCCAGCGTGTGGCCTGGCACGGCAAGCACGTCATACACCTCTCCCAGCACCGTGACCTGATCGCCATCGTCCAGTGCCACATCCCTGCACGGGATGCGCTCGTTGGCTGGGCCGTGCACTAGCGCGCCAGTCAACCCCTTGAGCCGCTCCACACCGCCCACATGGTCGTTGTGATGGTGAGTGATGAGCATGTCGGTCAGCTGCCACCCAGGGTGAGCGGCGAGCCACCGTTCCACTGGGCCAGCATCGCCAGGGTCGACCACCGCGCAATGGCGTTTGGCAGTATCCTGTAACAACCAGATGTAATTGTCCGAGAAAGCGGGCAACGCTTCGATCTGTATCATGGTGGGAATCCGATTCGCCTTGCTTGGCACATGAAGGCATCTTAGCCGCGATGGCGCGGTGGGAGAACCTTCCGAGGAATTGCACAATGACCGACCAAGCCTTCGCCCAGGCCGACCCGGACTGGGTCAAGCTGATCAGCCTGGCCCGTGAGTGGTTTCAGAGCCCGCTCGGCCAGTTGATGCTGCACGAAGAACAGAAGCTGCTGGAGGAAGAGCTGGGGCGCTTCTTCGGTGGCTACCTGGTGCACTACGGCCCCTGCGCCGATGCCCCGCCCAGTGCGCCGAAGGTCCAGCGCAACGTGCGCCTCGGCGCACCGCTGCCGGGGGTGGAGATCGTCTGCGAGGAACAGGCCTGGCCGTTGAGCGAGCACGCGGCCGATGTGGTGGTGTTGCAACATGGGCTGGATTTCAGCCTGTCGCCCCATGGGCTGCTGCGGGAGGCCGCCAGCGCCGTGCGCCCCGGCGGCCATCTGCTGGTCGTTGGGATCAACCCATGGAGCAGCTGGGGGGTGCGTCACCTGTTCAGCCGCGGCGCTTTGCGCAAGGCCCGCTGCATCTCGCCTTCGCGACTGGGTGACTGGCTCAATCTGCTGGGCTTTGCCTTGGAGAAACGCCGCTTCGGGTGCTATCGTCCGCCGCTTGCTTCGCCTGCCTGGCAGCAGCGCCTGCAAGGGTGGGAGCGTATGGCGGGCGGGTGGCAAAGCGCTGGCGGCGGTGTCTATGTGCTGGTGGCGCGCAAGATGGTCGTGGGCCTGCGGCCGCTGCGGCCCCAGCGTCGCGAGCCGATGGGCAAGTTACTGCCGTTGCCGTTGGCCAAGGTCAACCGCACCTCGGCGACCCCCGATCCTGATAAGCAGTAAATACGAGTGGTACATGAGCGATAGCGTCGAAATGTTTACCGATGGTGCCTGCAAGGGCAACCCTGGCCCCGGCGGCTGGGGCGTGCTGATGATTTTCAAGGGCGTTGAAAAAGAGTTGTGGGGCGGCGAACGTGAGACCACCAACAACCGCATGGAGTTGATGGCCGCCATCCAGGGGCTCATGGCGCTCAAGCGTGAGTGCGAGGTCGTGCTGACGACTGACTCGCAGTACGTGATGAAAGGCATCAACGAGTGGATGGTCAACTGGAAAAAGCGTGGCTGGAAGACCGCGGCCAAGGAGCCTGTGAAGAACGCCGACCTGTGGCAGTTGCTCGACGAACAGGTCAACCGCCACAAGGTGACCTGGAAGTGGGTGCGCGGCCACATCGGCCACCCCGGCAACGAGCGTGCGGACCAGCTGGCCAACCGTGGCGTGGACGAAGTGCGCGCCCGCGCATGAAGCCCTGAACCTGATCCCAGGTGCGAAGGGGGCACAGCGCTTGCCTTCGGCCTGCTGTTATACTGCGCACCTTTGTAAGCGATGCAAGTTGGAGTCCCCAGGTGGAGCAACAGCAAGACAAGCGGTTCGTTATCCTCGATACCGAAACCACGGGTATGCCGGTCAGCGAGGGGCACCGCATCATCGAGATCGGCTGCGTCGAGGTGGTCGGCAGGCGTCTGACAGGCCGGCACTTCCACGTCTACCTGCAGCCTGACCGCGAAAGTGACGAGGGCGCAATCAACGTCCACGGCATCACTGACGCCTTTCTGGTTGGCAAACCTCGCTTCAGCGACGTAGCCGAGGAGTTCTTCGCGTTCATCCAGGGCGCCACGCTGGTCATCCATAACGCAGCGTTCGACGTGGGGTTCATCAACAACGAGTTCGCGCTGCTGGGCCAGCAGGACCGTGCCGACCTATCCCAGCACTGCACCATTCTCGACACCTTGTTGCTGGCGCGGGCGCGTCATCCGGGGCAACGCAACAGCCTGGATGCCTTGTGCAAACGCTACGATATCGACAACTCGGGGCGCGAACTGCACGGCGCACTGCTCGACGCCGAGCTGCTGGCGGATGTCTACCTGGCAATGACCGGCGGCCAGACCAGCCTGTCGTTGGCAGGGCATGGCAGCGATTCGGACGAAAACGGGCAGGGCAGTGGTGGAGCTGATATTCGCCGCATCAGCGGACGTGCGCCGGGTCGGATCATTCTGGCCGCATCGGATGAGCTCGAAGCCCATGCCGAACGCCTTGCAGCAATTGCCAAGTCTGCCGGCGGTCCATCGCTCTGGCAGGCGCTGACTGAGCCGTCAGCTGACTAAATAATTACAGCCTGCTCAACCATGGGCGGCCAAGCGCTCCAGACATGATTGAGCAGTAACGAGCTAAGGCCGTCTTCGTGTCAGGGGATACGAATGATTTCGACACCGGTGCGGGCAAGCTCGAATCGATTTTCACCCAGGTAGTTGACGCGGTCGCCGATGGCCAGGCGGTAGGTAGTGATAGGTGCGCCGGTCGTGCTGCCGTCCAGTTGCAGGGTAGATTCCTGGAACTCGTGCACGGGATAGATACGGCCTTCGGCGTCGCGGGCATGGAATTGGCCGACCATTACTGCTGCCATTTGGGTGGAACCCTCTGAATTGCGTAGGAAATGTCTGTAGCAGTAGACCTTCCAAGGGCAAGGGAAGTTTTCGCGGCCAGGAAAAAAAACCAAAGCAGCGCAAAACGGTCATCTATAACTACATCGTCCCTGAAAACATGAAGTTGGAGATTGCCATGACCCAGGTCTATTCGGTTGCCGTCGTCGTCGGTAGCCTGCGCAAGGATTCCTATAACCGCAAGGTGGCCCGCGCGCTGTCTGAGCTGGCGCCGTCTAGCCTGGCACTGAAGATCGTCGAGATCGGCGACTTACCCATGTACAACGAAGACCTGGAAACCGATGCGCCACCAGCTGCCTGGACACGCTTTCGGGAGGACATCAAGGGCAGCGATGCGGTGCTCTTCGTCACGCCAGAGTACAACCGGACCATGCCAGGCTGCCTGAAAAATGCCATCGACGTGGGTTCAAGGCCTTACGGGCAAAGCGCGTGGGGCGGCAAACCGGCAGCCGTGGCGAGCGTGTCGCCAGGCGCGATCGGCGGCTTTGGTGCCAACCATTCGGTGCGTCAGTCTCTGGTGTTCCTGGACATGCCGTGCATGCAGATGCCGGAGGCCTACATTGGCGGCGCTGCCAGTTTGTTCGACGAGTCAGGCAAGCTCAACGACAAAACCCGGCCGTTTCTGCAGGGCTTCATCGACAAGTTTGCCTCTTGGGTGAAGCTCAATCGGTCCGTATGACGGTGGCCTAGGCGGCGCCACATTGCGCGGGCCAGCCGGCCGGCGCAATGTCTGTCAGCCAGAGAATGCTCGATTGTGGCAGTCAATGGAAGGTATAGGACACTCCGGCATAGACCGCAGCGCCTTCCCCCGGGGTCGAGCGGGCAATGTCGCGCCCTGCGTCATTGAAGCCTGGGGTAACGGTCGCCGCGTAACGTTTGTTGGTCAGGTTGCGTAGATCCAGCCAGGTCTGCCAGTCACGCCGCGGCGAGTCCCAACCGAGACGGGCACCGAGCGTAGCGTAATCGTCGGCGTGGTAGCTGTTGGCATAGTCCACTTGCACCTTGGACGCCATCTGCGTGTTGAGCCCGGCGTAGAAGCCATTGGGCCAGTCGAAGCGCAACTCGGCCTGGTAGTAATGCATGGGGATGCCCGGCAGGCGGTTGTGGCCGAATTTTTCGTCGTCGCGGTAATGGAAGTCACTGAAGGTATAGGCCTGGCGCAGGCTCAGCCGGCCCATGCCTGACTGTTCCCATAGGGTGCTGTCCAGCCCGGCCTCCACCCCTTGATGCACCGTGGCGCTGGCGTTGAATTCCGAGGTGAAGTTCGGCACCACCTCGACCGCGAGCAGTTCGTGGCGTACCTGGGAGTAGTACCAGGCAAGGTCCCATCGTCCGACCGCGGACTCGCCGCGCGCACCCACCTCCAGCGTGGTGGCGGTCTGGTTCTGCATTTTGATCGGTTGAATCTGCTTGCCGCCAACGCTTGGCGCACTCCAGATCAATGACCAAGGGTGCGGCGGTTCTACCGACCGGCTGAGGTTGCCGTATACCTGCAGGTCGGGGCGTATGTCGTAGCGCAGGCCCACCCGTGGCGCATAGTCCCAGTCGTGCATGGACACCTTGCCACCCTGGGCAGGGTAGGTCACGTCGCTCTCGCGGCGGGTATAGATCGCGGCCAGGCCTGTGGTCAGCCACACATTGGGTACCAGCTCCAGGTCGTTACCCACGTGCAACACGGTGTCTGAGCCTTGGTAGGTAAAGTCCCGGGTGCGGTCTGCAAATACATGGCCGTTACGAGCAAACTGCGACGCGCCGCTGTTGGGCAGGTGTTTGGTGGTGCGCCAGCCGATTGTGGACTTGCTTTCGCGCCCGAACAACGTATCGCGGCGCCTGTAGTCGAGTGTGCCGCTGACGTCGGTATAGGCGACTTTCAGGCGCATGGGCCCTTCGCGAAGGTCCATGGGGTAATCGTGGTACACCAGGCCAGCTTCAAGCTTGGCGTCATCATCGAGGTAGAAGGTTGTTTTGTTGCCTACCCAGGTGCTGCCCGGTTGCGGGCGACTGTCATCGCGAGCCAGGTAGCTTGGGTTGGCTGCCCGCGGGTGGTGCTTGATCTGGTCTTTGGTCAGGCGGCCGGCCAGTTCGTTTTCGGTTTCCCGGTAACGCAGGTAGAACCGCGTTTCCAGGTTCGGGTTGAAGCGGTAGCCGATGTTGGCGGCAGTCCCGCTGGCGCTGCCACTGCTGTGCCGCTGATAGCCGTTGTACTCGACGTCGGTAAGGGCCACGTAGTAATCCAGGTCACCGAGCACCTGGCCCGAGCTGATGTGCCGATGCTGATAGCCCCGGCTGCCCACTTCGTAACGTATCTGCAATGGCGCGGCATCGCGGCCCGTGTGGGTGACATAGTTGATCGCGCCGCCGAGAGCCAGGGCACCTTGATCAAAGCCATTGGCCCCCCGTAGCACTTCGGCGCGGCTCAACCATAACGGTTCGAACAGCTCGTAGGGCGTGCCACCTGGTCCAGTCAGGGGCAGGCCATCGAACAGGGTGTACACACCCGAGCCATGCGCACCCGGGGCCCGGTTGATGCCCGAGCCACGGATCGACAGCTTGATCCCATCGTTACCTGCCGACTGGGCGAACACCCCTGGCTGGTAGGCCAGAACGTCCTGGTTGCTGGCCACGCGGCCTTGTCCAATGCCGTGCATGTCCACCACGTTGCTGGCGCCCGGTATGGCCCGCAAGCGCTCACTGGCGGCGCTCAGGTCGTCCTGTTCCTCCTCGGTGATCAGCACCTGGCCCAGTTCGACCGGCACCGCTGCCAGCGCGGGCTGGGCGGCCATGAACACACCCAGCATACCCACGCAGGGGGTAAGGGACAAAACGCAACGCATTGTAGGGCTCCAGATAGATGGCGGACGAATATCAGCATTGAGACGAGCGAAATGGCGCTCGGAGCACGTCGAAAGTCGGCGAATCCATCGGGTTTTCAAGGCGCGCAAGTGTATGAAGTTTCCGTACAAAGCCCGCCGCTAGAGCAGGCGCGTACTTGCTTCGTAAGGTGAGTGCAGGCCGGCAGCATCGCCGGTCGTCACCTACCCGGAGTTCGAACATGGCTACCGATCCAAGAGGTCCACAACAATCCGTCTCAGCTAAACCCACAGGCGCGCCTACCGGCGACCCCACAATCGCCCCCGCGCGCCTGACGCCCCGCGAACAACAGGTACTGCTGTGGTGCGCCTACGGTAAGAGCTCGTGGGAAATCGGGCAGATACTGGGGTGTAAGGAGTCGACGGTGAATTTTCATGTATCCAACATCATGCGCAAATTCGATGTGCCTACCCGGGTAGGGGCAGTCATCAAGGCTATTCGTTATGGCCTTTTGGCCGAAGCGTGAGGTGATTTATGAACCATCAAGACACTGCTCGTGCTGGCGACTGCCATGACCCATTCTGGCCACGTATTGATCTGAACGGGCTGCGCAAGCGCCTGAAGTTGCAGCGAACCACGGGGGATGCGGCAATCGAGGTAGCTGCTCATTGCGCCGTGATCAAAGCCGCTCGCGAGTTTGCCAACTGGCGCGCCGCGTTGCGAAGCCTGGGCTACAGACGCCTGGATGATGTGTGCGGGCATGACCATGGGCGTGCGCTGCGCATTTGTTATCTGTGCTTCGTGGACGCGGCAATCATGCTCTACCTGGGCGTGCCCTACGTACGCTCACCACGCCGGGGTATGCGTCATGGCTGAACGACTTTACGCAGGGGGTGAATTCCACGCGGTCATGGAACTGCTGAGCGCCGAAGCCAGCGTGTTGTTTGCCGCCTTGCTTGGCGCGTTGCTGGTCAGTGCAGCTCGAGATCGGCTGATCACCGACACGGCCAAGCGGCTTACATTGAGCAAGAAAATACTGCTGGTGTTCGTAACGGTTGGGGTAGGGCATCTGTTCGAACCCTTGATTTCGTCCATCGCGCCTTTGCTGACCCCTGGTATGTCGGCCTTCGTCGCCGCTGTCGTGGTCATTCCCATCAGCTTGAAGGTCATGGTCTGGCTGGATTCGCTGGATCCGCGGGAGCTGATTCAGCGTTGGCGCCGTCGGGGTTAAGGGGTACCGCTACCAGCCCCCTTACTGAGTTCGGTCAGTCGCTGTTCCAACCGCTGTATCCGTTGCTTGTCCTTGATCAAGAGCAGGACGGCCTGCCGGTCAGTGGGGGACAGACTGCGCAATCGCTCCAGCAAATCCGACTCCCACTCAGCGTCGTCTTGAGGAATAAAGTCAGGGTGGCCCTTGCCCAACAGCAACCAGTCAAGAGAGCACGCATAGTGCATGGCTGTTTCTACGCAAAGTGAGTACGGGACACTGTTGCGGACTTTCCAGCTGCTCAACGTCTGCGGGCTGATCGACAACGCCCGCGAAAGCTCCGCATCGGTTTGGGTACCGGTCAGCTGCTTAAGACGGTCCATGACGGCAGCGAGCGCATGAGTACTCATAACAAATATCCATCACTGGTTTAATGATATTCCATGGGCTTAAACTACTCGTTACGAATACAGCCCTGTACTTTTAGGAGGATTCCCGCATGAGAAACTTGAAGATGAGCCACCCAGCCCCGAATTCAGCTAAAACTTACGTGGCTCTAGGATCATGCCTGCATCGCAGAAGCATGAACAATGCTAGCAGGTACTTCTCGTGAGTACTTATAAACTGGTTTGCCCGCATTGCCACAGCCGCATGCGCATACGTACCAGCGAAGGCCGCCATATTTTCCTGCGAATTGCCTATTTGCAATGCACCACCGAGGCGTGTGGTTGGTCAGTACGGGCTGAGTTCGAGATGACCCACGAGCTGTCCCCAAGCGGCATGCCCAACCCTGGCGTTTACCTACCACCCGCCAAGGGCGACGTGCGCAAGGCGGCATTACCGGACACAGCCGCTGAGCTGGCGCGGTGAGTGAGGCGCAACGATGTGGCCAAGGATGGCGTACGAGGTTAATGGCGCGGATACAAAAACACCCCGCACAAGCGGGGTGTTTTGCGTTGCCAGACCGATCAGCCGATCAGTTGCAGGCTTGCTTGCTGGACAAGGTCCAGCAAGGGCTGTGGATACACGCCGAGAATGAACGCAAGCACGGCGACGGCCAGCAGCATGACGCCACCGGTGCGCTGTTCCCATTTCAGCGGGGCATCATGACGGCGCAGGTTCGGCTCTACCAGGTACAGGGTCACCATGACGCGCAAGTAGTAGTACACGCCAATGGCGCTACCGATTACCAGAGCACCTACTAGCCACCACAGTTGCGACTCGACACCGGTGGCAATGATGTAGAACTTGCCGATGAAGCCAGCGGTGAGCGGGATGCCGGCCAGTGAGAGCATCATCACGGTCAGCACGGCAGTCAGGTAGGGGCGACGCCAGAACAGGCCGCGGTACTCGTAGAGCGCATCAGCGTCGCGGCCACCGTAAGGCGAGGACATCAGTGTGATGACGCCGAACGCCCCCAGGCTGGTGAGCACGTAGGTGACCAGATAGACGCCCATGGCCTCCAGCGCCAAGCCCTTGCTGGCGACCAGCGCGATCAGCAGGTAGCCGAAATGGGCGATGGACGAGTAACCCAGCAGGCGCTTGAGGTTGTTCTGAGTCAACGCCAACAGGTTGCCGACCAGGATCGAGGCCACGGCGATCACTGCAAGCACCGTGCTCAGCACACCGCTGCTGGCGGCAGGGGAGAGCATGAACAGGCGGATGACCACCGCGAAGACCGCTACTTTGCTGGCCGTGGCGAGGAACGCTGCGACCGGCGCCGGGGCACCTTCGTACACATCGGGCGTCCACAGGTGGAACGGTACCAGCGACAGCTTGAACGCCAGCCCGACCAGCATCATGCCCAGACCCAGTTGAGCCAGCAGGCTCGGCATGCTGGTGGCAGCCAGCGCCTTGCCCAGCTGGTCGAAGGTCAGGCTACCGGCGTCTGCGTACAGCAGCGCCATGCCGAACAGCAGGAAGGCCGAACCTGCTGCCGACAGCACCATGTACTTGATGCCGGCTTCAAGCGAGCGCTTGTTGAAGAAGGCGTAGGCCACCAGGCCATAGACCGGTACCGACAGCAACTCCAGGCCAATGAACAGGCCCGCCAGGTGGTTGGCGCTGACCAGCACCAGCCCGCCCAGTGCCGACATCAGCAGCAGCAGGTACAGCTCTTCGCGGTTGCCCGGGAAACCCTTGGCGCCTTCGCCCAGGTAGGCATGGGCGAGCGTCACGCACGCCAGGGTCGCGACCAGCATGATCGCCATGTACAGGCAGGCGAACTTGTCGATGGTGATCAGCGACGTAACCGCCAGGGGCGCGACCTTCAAAGCCGGCAGGATCGAGAGCAGGGCCAGGTTCAGCCCCACGGTGGACAGCAGGAATGTCTGCGAGTGATTGCGCTTCCAGGCGATCGCCAGCATCACCACCACCGTGGTGATGGTGGTGATCAGCATCGGCGCCAATGCGATGAAGTGTTGAGTGGTGAATTCCATAGCGCTCTTACCGGGCCGAAGCGAGTTGAGTGAAAGCGGAACCGAGCCACTGCTGCACACCACTCATGGTGGCGGCAGAGGTGTCGAGGAACGGCTGTGGATACACGCCCAGCAGCACCAGCAGTACCGCCAGGCCCAGCACCATGACCAGCTCGCGGGTGTCCATGCCGGCCAGTACGGTGTCCGATTTGCTCGGGCCGAAGTAGGCGCGGTGAATCATGATCAGCGAGTAGACCGAGCCGAACACCAGGCCAGTGGTGGCGATGACGGTGATCCACGGCACGTGTACGAAGCTGCCGATCAGGATCAGGAACTCACCCACGAAGTTGCCGGTACCTGGCAGCCCCAGGGAGGCGGCAGCGAAGAACAGGCTGATGGCAGGCAGGTAGGCGATGCGGTGCCACAGCCCGCCCATCTGGCGCATGTCACGGGTATGCAGACGCTCGTACAGCTGGCCGGACAGGATGAACAGCGCGGCAGCCGACAGGCCGTGAGCCAGCATCTGAATGACCGCACCTTGCAGTGCTTGCTGGCTACCGGAGTAGATGCCGATCAGCACGAAGCCCATGTGCGAGACGCTGGAGAAGGCGATCAGGCGCTTGATGTCGGTCTGGGCAAAGGCCAGGAAAGCGCCGTAGAAGATGCCGATCAGGCCCAGGGTCATGGCGATGGGCGCGAACTCTGCCGATGCATTGGGGAACAGCGGCAGGGCGAAGCGCAGCAGGCCATAGGCCGCGGTCTTGAGCAGGATACCGGCCAGGTCCACGGAGCCTGCAGTTGGCGCCTGGGCGTGGGCATCGGGCAACCAGGAGTGGAACGGTACCACCGGCAGCTTCACGGCAAAGGCAATGAAGAAGCCCAGCATCAGCAGGTACTCGGTACCGGCCGGCAGGTCGGCCTTGAGCAGGTCGCTGTAGTTGAAGGTGATCACACCGGTGTTGGTGTAGTTGACCAGGACCAGGCCCAGGATCGCCACCAGCATGATCAGGCCGCTGGCCTGGGTGAAGATGAAGAACTTGGTCGCCGCGTAGATGCGCGTCTTCTTGCCGTCCGCTGAGCTATGACCCCAGAGCGCGATGAGGAAGTACATCGGCACCAGCATCATTTCCCAGAAGAAGAAGAACAGGAACAGGTCCAGCGCCAGGAACACACCGACCACACCGCCCAGGATCCACATCAGGTTCAGGTGGAAGAAGCCGACATGGCGCTGGATCTCTTTCCAGGAGCACAGCACCGACAGCACGCCCAGCAGGCCAGTGAGCAGAATCATCAGCAGCGACAGGCCGTCGAGCGCCAGGTGGATGCTGATGCCGAAGCGCTGGATCCACTGGACTTTGTATTCCAGGGCCCATGCAGGCTCGGCGCCCGGGGCAGGGGCAAGGGTGTAGTCGCCGTTAGCCCACAGCCACAGGCCGATGCCGAGCAACAGGGACATGGTCAGCAGCGCGATCCAGCGCGGCAGGGTAGCGCCGAAGCGCTCGCCCAGCCAGCACAGGAAGCCGCCGATGAAGGGGATCAGGATCAGCCAAGGCAAAATCATGACGGGTTGGTTTCCTTTTGCAGGGTCGCAAGGTTCGCAAGGTTCATGGTCATACCGCGGCCACCACCACAGCGCCAAGTACCAGCACTGCGCCAATGGCGATGGAGGCGGTGTACCAGCGCAGCTGGCCCGTCTCGGTCTTGGTCATGGCCACATGGCCACCGCGAGCCAGGCGAGGGATCAGGCCGATACCGCGGTCAACCGGGTCTTTGCGCAGCAGGTGGCTGATCAGCAGGTAGGGCTTGACGAACAGCTTGTCGTAGATCCAGTCAAAGCCCCAGGCCGCGAACCACCAGGCCGACAGCACGCGGCCGATGCCACTGTTGGCCACCGCGCTGACGAAGCTGCGCTTGCCCAGGAACAGCAAGGCGGCAAGCAGGATACCGGCAATGGCGATGGCGCCCGAGGTGATCTCCAGGGCATGCTTGGCTTCACCGCCGGCATGGCCTGCGCTCTGTGGCAACACATCAGCCAGCGGCGGGGTGATCCATGCGCCGACGAAGGTCGACAGCACGATCAGCACGCCCAGTGGCAGCCAATGGCTGATGCCGTGGCCGGCATGAGCGTCGGTCTTGGCTTCGCCGTGGAAGGCGATGAAGATCAGGCGGAAGGTGTACAGCGAGGTCATGAAGGCGCCGACCAAGCCGGCGTAAAGCAGGCCGGAGTTGCCGCTGGCGAAGGCTTCCCACAGGATCTCGTCCTTGGAGTAGAAGCCCACGGTCACGATCGGCAAGGCCGCCAGGGCAGCGCCACCCACCACGAAGCTGGCGTAGGCCAGGGGCAGCTTCTTCCACAGGCCGCCCATCTTGAAGATGTTCTGCTCATGGTGGCAGGCCACGATGACGGCACCCGAGGCCAGGAACAGCAGCGCCTTGAAGAAGGCGTGGGTCATCAGGTGGAAGATCGCCGCATCCCAGGCGCCGACGCCCAGGGCCAGGAACATGTAGCCGATCTGGCTCATGGTCGAGTAGGCCAGGATACGCTTGATGTCGGTTTGCACCAGTGCAGCGAAGCCCGCCAGCACCAGGGTCACGCCACCCACCACGCCCACCAGGTGCAGGATGTCCGGCGCCAGCAGGAACAGGCCATTGGTACGGGCGATCAGGTAGACACCGGCCGTGACCATCGTCGCCGCGTGGATCAGCGCCGACACTGGGGTCGGGCCGGCCATGGCGTCTGCCAACCAGGTCTGCAGCGGTAGCTGCGCGGATTTGCCCACGGCGCCGCCCAGCAGCATCAGTGTTGCCAGCACCATCCAGGTATCACCGGCCTGGAATTTCTGCGGTGCCAGCACCAGCAGTTCCTGGACGTTCAGCGTGCCCAGTTGGGCGAACAGGATGAACAGGCCGATGGCCATGAACACGTCGCCAATCCGGGTGACGATGAAGGCCTTGAGCGCTGCGTTACCGTTGTTGCGGTTGCTGTAGTAGAAACCGATCAACAGGTAGGAACACAGGCCCACGCCTTCCCAACCGAAGTAGATGAACAGCAGGTTGTCGCCCAGGATCAGGAACAGCATGCTGGCGATGAACAGGTTGGTGTACGAGAAGAACCGCGAGTAGCCGGTCTCGCCACGCATGTACCAGGACGCGAACAAGTGGATCAGGAAGCCCACACCCGTCACTACGCCCAGCATGGTGACCGACAGGCCATCCAGGTACAGGGTGAAGTTCGGTGCAAAACCATCCACCGACATCCACTGCCACAGCAGCTGGCTGTACGCACCGCCTTCAGGCGGGGCGACGTTGAACTGCCAGATCACGTAGGCGGCCGTGGCCGCCGACAGGCCTACCGAACCGACGCCGATCAGGGCGGACAGGTTTTCCGAGAACCTCCCGCGCGAGAACGACAGCAGCACAAAGCCGATGAGGGGAAAGACGAAAGTCAGGAAGAGAAGGTTCATCCGCGCATCTCACTGGCAGCATCGATGTCGAGAGTGTGGAAGCGGCGATACAGCTGCAGCAGGATGGCCAGGCCAATGCTGGCCTCGGCTGCTGCCAGGCTGATCACCAGAATGAACATCACCTGGCCATCGGGTTGGACCCAACGGGCACCGGCGACGACGAACGCCAGGGCAGAAGCGTTCATCATGACTTCCAGGCTCATGAGCACGAAGAGGATGTTGCGGCGGACCATCAGGCCAACCAGACCTAAGCAGAACAGGATGCCGGCGACGGCCAGACCATGTTCGAGAGGGATAGCACCCATGATTTACTCCTTCGCCTCATTGCGGCCCAGGTGGAAGGCGGTGACAGCTGCCGCGAGCAGCAGCATCGACGCCAGTTCGACCACCAGCAGGTAAGGGCCGAACAGGCTCACACCCACTGCTTTCGGGCCCACGGTGGTACCGCTGATGGCAGCGCCGCTGGGTGCGACGAACAGCACGTACAGCAGCTCCACCAGCAACAGGGCGCCGAGGATCACCGGCCCTGCCCAGATACCGGGCTTGAGCCAGCCGCGCTCCTGGGCGACCGACGCCGGCCCCAGGTTGAGCATCATCACCACGAAGACGAACAGCACCATGATGGCGCCGGCATAGGCGATCACTTCCAGGGCGCCCGCGAACGGCGCGCCAAGGGAAAAGAAGATCATCGCCACGGAAATCAGCGAGATGATCAGGTAGAGCAGGGCGTGCACGGGGTTTGTGCCGGTCACCACCCGAAGGGTGGAGACCACGGCGATCCCGGATGCGAAGTAGAAAGCGAATTCCATCTTTCTGTCCTTATGGGAGCAAGCTCTTCACGTTGATCGGCTCGGCTTCGTTCTGCGCAGCGCCTTTCGGCTTGCCAGCGATCGCCATGCCCGCAACACGGTAGAAGTTGTAGTCAGGGTTCTTGCCGGGGCCGGAGATCAGCAGATCTTCTTTCTCGTACACCAGGTCCTGACGCTTGAACTCGGCCATTTCGAAATCCGGAGTCAGCTGGATTGCGGTGGTCGGGCACGCTTCTTCGCACAGGCCGCAGAAGATGCAGCGCGAGAAGTTGATGCGGAAGAACTCCGGGTACCAACGGCCGTCGTCGGTTTCTGCCTTCTGCAGCGAGATGCAGCCCACCGGGCAGGCTACCGCGCACAGGTTGCAGGCCACGCAGCGCTCTTCGCCGTCGGGGTCGCGCGTCAGGACGATGCGGCCACGGTAGCGTGGCGGCAGGTACACGGGTTCTTCGGGGTACTGCAGGGTGTCGCGCTTGCGGAACCCGTGGGAGAACACCATGGCCAGGCTGCGCAGCTGGGTGCCGGTGCCCTTAACGATGTCGCCGATATACTTGAACATGGGTCAAATCCTCACTGGGCCGCGACGGCTGGCGTGTTGTAAAGCACGATCGCAGCGGTCACCAGCAAATTGATCAGGGTCAGCGGCAGGCAGAACTTCCAGCTGAAGTCCATCACCTGGTCATAGCGTGGGCGCGGAATGGAGGCGCGCAGCAGGATGAACAGCATGATGAAGAACGCGGTCTTCAGGGCGAACCACAGGAACGACAGTTGCGGCAGGATGCCGAACGGGCCGTGCCAACCGCCGAAGAACAGGGTGACCAGCAGCGCCGAGATGAGGATGATGCCGATGTACTCACCGACGAAGAACATGCCCCACTTCATGCCGGCATACTCGATGTGGTAGCCGTCGGCCAGTTCCTGTTCCGCTTCCGGCTGGTCGAAGGGGTGACGGTGAGTCACGGCCACGCCAGCGATGAAGAAGGTGCAGAAGCCGAAGAACTGCGGAATGATGAACCACAGGTTCTGCGCCTGGTACTCGACGATGTCGCGCATGTTGAACGAGCCAACCTGCACCACCACGCCCATCAGCGCCAGGCCCAGGAACACTTCGTACGACACGGTCTGGGCCGAGGCCCGCAAGCTGCCGAGCAAGGCGTACTTGTTGTTCGAGGACCAGCCGGCGAACAGCACGGCATACACCGACAGACCGGCCATGGCGAAGAAGAACAGCAGGCCGATGTTCAAGTCGGCCACGCCCCAGGTCGGGGTGATCGGGATGACCACGAAGGCAATCAGCAGGGCGCTCATGGCCACGACCGGTGCCAGGGTGAAGATCACGCGGTCGACGAAGGGCGGGTTCCAGTCTTCCTTGAAGAACATCTTGAGCATGTCGGCAGCGATCTGGAACATGCCGAACGGGCCGACGCGGTTCGGACCGTAACGGTCCTGCCACCAGCCCAGCAGGCGCCGCTCGATGAAGCTGAGCAGCGCGCCGCAGACCACCACCGCCAACAGGACCACGATGGCCCGTAGCACGGTGAGGATCACGTCGATCACTTCGGGGGTGAACCAGCTCATTGTGCTGCCTCCTGCAGGCCTTCGACGGATGCCCCGAACACGGCTGGCGGGATGCCGGCCAGGCCCTTGGGCAGCGCGACCAGGCCAGCGCCCAGCGCTTCATTGATACGCAGCGGCAAGCGTAGCGCCACACCCGCGACGTTCAGGTCCAGCAGGGCGCCTTCGTTGACGCCCAGGCGATCGGCTTCGGACTTGGCCAGGGCCACGTAGGCAGCCGGAATGCGCTCTTGCACTGGCGCGGCACGCGAGGAGCTTTCTTCGCTGCCGAACAGGTGGAAGAACGGTACCGCTGTCCAGGTGCCGCGGGCCGGGTTGAAGGCGCCAGGCACCGTGGTGAACCAGGCCAGGCCATCACCTTGGGATTCGATCAGGCGCACGCCGGGGTCGCCGGCACGCAAGTGACCGCCCACCTCGTCCTGAAACTTGTTCCAGGCCTGGGGCGAGTTCCAGCCTGGCGACCAGGCGAACGGGACCTGCTGACGTGGCTCGGCCGAGCCCGAATACCCTTCCATGGAGAAGGCGAATGCCGTATCGCGGTCTTGCGGGGTACGCGGCTCGTGCACGCTGATGTTGGCGCGCATGGCGGTGCGACCGGAGTAGCGCAGCGGCTCGCGGGCAAGCTTCAGGCCCTTGATGCGGAAGGCGGCGCTTGGTGCGGCGTCGACGATGCCAGCCAGTTGCGGGGCCGCCTGGGCGCAGGCGTGGGTCACGTGGTCCAGTTGGGTCCAGTCCACGGGCTTGGCCAGCAAGGTTGCACGCAGGGCGTGCATCCAGCGCCAGCCTTCGTGGACCTGGATGCTGCTGTCCAGGTACTGCGGGTCGAACACCTGGAAGAAGCGCTGGGCACGGCCTTCCTGGCTGACCAGGGTGCCGTCGCCTTCGGCGAAGGAAGCGGCCGGCAGTACCAGGTGAGCGCGCTCGACCGTCGGGGTTCTGGAGTGATCGGCAACGATGACCACCTTGGCCGCTGCCAGGGCAGCGTCCACTTTGGCCGCAGGCACACGGGCGTAGAGGTCGTTTTCCAGCACCACGATGGCGTCGGCCTTGCCGTCGATGACCGCGTCCAGCGCAGCGTCGACCGATTCGCCGCCCAGCATGGCCAGGCCAAGGCTGTTGGCTTCAGGCACCACCAGGCTCAGCGAGCCTTGTTTTTCGCGCAGCTTCAAGGCTTTGGCGATGTTGGCGGCGGCCTCGATCAGCGAGGCATCGGCCAGCGAGGTGCCGGCAATGACCAGCGGGCGCTTGGCGGCGATCAGGGCATCGGCGATGCGCTGGGCCAGGGCCTTGGCCTCGTCGTCCAGGCCGGCGACGGCGGGTGCACTTGGGTCGATGGCATGGGCCACGGCAAAACCAAGGCGGGCCAGGTCCGCCGGGGCTGCATGCACGCACTCCTCGGCCACGTCGTCGAGCTTGGTCTCGGCCAAGCTGGCGATGAACAGGGGGTACAGCGCATGCTGACCGATGTTCTTGACGGCGGCGTCGAGCCACGGCTGAACCTTCATCGCCTCGGCCATGGCCTCGGCCTTACCCTTGGTGGCCTGGCGCACGGCCAGGGCGACACGGGCAGCGGTCTGGGTCAGGTCTTCACCAAGCACGAATACCGCGTCGTGGTCTTCGATGTCGCGCAGGGTCGGAACGGGCAGGGGGCTGTTGTTCAGCACCTCCAGCGCCAGGCGCACGCGCGCCAGTTCACCGGCTTCCATCCCACAGTGGAAGTACTCGGCACCGACCAGTTCGCGCAGGCCATAGTTGCTTTCCAGGCTGGCGCGTGGCGAACCGATACCGACGATGGTGCGACCGCGCAGCAGGTCGGCGGCTTTGTCCAGGGCGGCGTCCAGGCCCAGCTTGGTACCGTCGGCCAGTTGCGCCTGGCGTGGACGATCCGTGCGGTTGACGTAGCCATAGCCGAAGCGGCCCCGGTCGCACAAGAAGTACTGGTTCACCGAGCCGTTGAAACGGTTCTCGATGCGGCGCAGTTCACCGTAACGCTCGCCTGGGCTGATGTTGCAGCCACTGGAGCAACCGTGGCAGATGCTCGGGGCAAACTGCATGTCCCACTTGCGGTTGTAGCGTTCGGAGTGGGTCTTGTCGGTGAACACGCCGGTTGGGCAGACTTCGGTCAGGTTGCCCGAGAACTCGCTTTCCAGCACGCCGTCTTCGACGCGGCCGAAATAGACGTTGTCATGGGCGCCATAGACACCCAGGTCGGTGCCACCGGCATAGTCCTTGTAGTAACGCACGCAGCGGTAGCAGGCGATGCAGCGGTTCATCTCATGGGCGATGAACGGGCCAAGGTCCTGGTTCTGGTGGGTGCGCTTGGTGAAGCGATAGCGGCGCTCGTTGTGGCCGGTCATCACCGTCATGTCTTGCAGGTGGCAGTGACCGCCTTCCTCGCACACGGGGCAGTCGTGCGGGTGGTTGGTCATCAGCCATTCGACGACGCTGGCGCGAAACGCCTTGGACTCGTCATCGTCGATGGAGATCCAGGTGCCGTCGGATGCAGGCGTCATGCAGGACATGACGATACGCCCACGGGTGTCGTTCTCGTCGGTGTACTGCTTGACCGCACACTGGCGGCAGGCACCGACGCTGCCAAGCGCCGGGTGCCAGCAGAAATAAGGGATGTCGAGGCCAAGTGACAGACAGGCCTGTAACAGGTTGTCTGCACCGTTGACTTCGAGCGCTTTGCCGTCTACGTGGATAGTGGCCATTGTTCAAAGTTCTTCGTTGGCCCGCGTGAGCAGGCGTGGCTAATGGAAATCGGTAAGCCTGCGACACGCCGCGATCGGGTCGGGCCTGTCGGCAAGCTGGCGGGTGGCACGGACCACCCGCTGGAACATCTTGTTATGCGCCGACTACGGTCGGCCCTGCCTGAAGCGGTCTTGCCAGGTCAGGGCGCAACGCCTCGCCAGCGACGACCGGCGCGACACCGGCCTCGAACTCCGAGCGGAAGTACTTGATGGCACTGCCAAGCGGCTCCACCGCACCCGGTGCGTGGGCGCAGAAGGTACGGCCTGGGCCAAGGAAGTTGACCAGTCCCAGCAGGGTCTCGATGTCTTCGGCACGGCCCTGGCGGTTTTCCAGGGCGCGCAGCATCTTCACGCTCCATGGCAGGCCATCACGGCAGGGTGTGCACCAGCCGCACGACTCACGGGCGAAGAACTCCTCCATGTTGCGCAGCAGCGAGACCATGCTGACGCTGTCGTCCACCGCCATGGCAAGGCCTGTGCCCATGCGGGTACCGACCTTGGCGATACCGCCTGCGTACATCTGCGCGTCCAGGTGCTCGGGCAGCAGGAAACCGGTGCCGGCGCCGCCCGGCTGCCAGCATTTGAGGCGGAAGCCGTCGCGCATGCCGCCAGCGTAGTCCTCGAACAGTTCGCGTGCGGTCACGCCAAACGGCAGTTCCCACAGGCCTGGGTTCTTGACCTTGCCGGAGAAGCCCATCAGCTTGGTGCCATGGTCTTCACTGCCCTCGCGGGCCAGCGACTTGTACCAGTCGTTGCCGTTGGCGACGATGGCCGGCACGTTGCACAGGGTCTCGACGTTGTTCACGCAGGTCGGCTTGCCCCATACGCCCACGGCGGCAGGGAAGGGCGGCTTGGAACGCGGGTTGGCGCGGCGACCTTCGAGCGAGTTGATCAGCGCGGTTTCTTCGCCGCAGATGTAGCGGCCTGCACCGGTGTGCACGAACAGCTCGAAATCGAAACCGCTGCCCAGGACGTTCTTGCCCAGCAGGCCAGCGGCCTTGGCTTCATCGATGGCGCGGTTGAGGTTTTTCGCCGCGGTGGTGTATTCGCCGCGCAGGAAGATGTAGCCGCGGTAGGCCTTCAGCGCGCGGGCGCTGATCAGCATGCCTTCGATCAGCAGATGGGGCTGTTGCTCCATCAGCATGCGGTCCTTCCAGGTGTTGGGCTCCATTTCATCGGCGTTACACAGCAGGTAACGGATGTTCATGGACTCATCCTTGGGCATCAGGCCCCACTTCACCCCGGTGGGGAAGCCAGCGCCACCACGGCCCTTGAGGCCGGAGTCCTTGACGCTTTGCACGATCTCGTCAGCCGACATCTGCGCCAGCGCCTTGCGGGCAGCGGCGTAGCCGTTCTTCGATTCGTACTCGGCCAGCCAGACCGGCTCGCCGTCTTCACGCAGGCGCCAGGTCAGCGGATGGGTTTCAGCCGAGCGCGCGATGCGGTTGGCCGGGCCGAAGGAAGTGATGGTCATGCGTAACCCTCCAGCAGCTTGGAGACGCCAGCAGGCTGCACGTCGCCAAAGGTGTCGTCGTCGATCATCAGCGCCGGGGCCTTGTCGCAGTTCCCAAGGCAGCAGACCGGCAGCAGGGTGAAGCGGCCATCGGCAGTGGTTTGACCCAGACCGATGCCCAGCTCGCTCTGGATCTGGCTGACCACCGACTCGTGGCCGCCGATGTAGCACACCATGCTGTCGCACACGCGGATGATGTGGCGGCCCACCGGCTGGCGGAAGATCTGGCTGTAGAAGGTGGCGACGCCTTCGACGTCGCTGGCCGGGATACCCAGCACCTCGCCGATGGCATGAATGGCGCCATCCGGCACCCAGCCACGGGCTTTCTGCACGATCTTCAGGGCTTCGATGGACGCCGCACGCGGGTCCTCGTAGTGATGCATTTCATGCTCGATGGCCGAGCGCTCGGTTTCGCTCAGGGCGAAACGGTCTGTCTGGATAAGCGTGCTGTTCATGCTTAGCGGTCCACGTCAGCCATAACAAAGTCGATACTGCCCAGGTACGCAATGAGGTCGGCAACCATGCTGCCTTTGATCACCGAAGGGATCTGCTGCAGGTGCGGGTAGCTCGGGGTGCGGATCCGGGTGCGGTAGCTCATGGTGCCGCCGTCGCTCGTCAGGTAGTAACTGTTGATGCCCTTGGTCGCCTCGATCATCTGGAACGACTCGTTGGCCGGCATGACCGGGCCCCACGACACTTGCAGGAAGTGAGTGATCAAGGTCTCGATGTGCTGCAGGGTGCGCTCTTTGGGCGGCGGCGTGGTCAGCGGGTGGTCCGCCTTGTACGGGCCTTCCGGCATGTTGCGCAGGCACTGGTCGATGATGCGGATACTCTGACGCATCTCCTCGACACGGACCATGCAGCGATCGTAGGCATCGCCGTTGTGGGCCAGCGGCACTTCGAACTCGAAGTTCTCGTAGCCGGAGTAGGGGCGTGCCTTGCGCAGGTCGAAGTCGCAACCGGTGGAGCGCAGGCCGGCACCCGTAGTGCCCCAGGCCAGCGCCTCTTGCGTGTTGTAGGCGGCCACGCCAATGGTACGGCCCTTGAGAATGCTGTTCTGCAGGGCGGCCTTGGTGTATTCGTCCAGGCGCTTGGGCAGCCACTCGACGAAATCCTTGACCAGCTTGTCCCAGCCACGCGGCAGGTCGTGGGCGACGCCACCGATACGGTACCAGGCCGGGTGCAGCCGGAAACCGGTGATCGCTTCGATCACCGTGTACGCGCGCTGGCGGTCGGTGAAGGTGAAGAACACCGGGGTCATGGCGCCCACGTCCTGGATGTAGGTGCCCAGGAACAGCAGGTGGCTGGTGATACGGAAGAATTCGGCGAGCATGATGCGAATCACGTCGACCTTCTGCGGCACCTGGATGCCGGCCAGCTTTTCTACCGCCAGGACGTACGGCAGGTTGTTCATCACACCGCCGAGGTAGTCGATACGGTCGGTGTAGGGAATGAAGCTGTGCCAGGACTGACGTTCGGCCATCTTCTCGGCACCACGGTGGTGGTAGCCGATGTCCGGTACGCAGTCGACGATTTCTTCACCATCGAGCTGCAGGACGATACGGAAGGCACCGTGGGCAGACGGGTGGTTGGGGCCAAGGTTGAGGAACATGTAGTCCTCGTTGGCGCCCTGACGCTTCATGCCCCAGGCTTCTGGGTTGAAGCGCGCCGACTCTTCCTCAAGCTGCTGCTTGGCCAGGGTCAGGCTGTAGGGGTCGAACTCGGTGGCGCGGGCCGGGTAGTCCTTGCGCAGTGGGTGACCTTCCCAGGTCGGCGGCATCATGATGCGGCTCAGGTGCGGGTGGCCGGCGAAATCGATGCCGAACATGTCCCACACTTCACGCTCGTACCAGTTGGCGTTGGGCCAGATGCTGGTCACCGACGGCAGGTTCAGGTCGCCTTCGCTGAGCGAGACCTTGATCATCACATCGCTGTTACGCTCGATCGACAGCAGGTGGTAGAACACGCTGAAGTCGGCGGCAGGCAGGCCACGGCGCTGGGTGCGCAGGCGTTCGTCGACCCCGTGCAGGTCGTACAGCATGCTGTAGGGCTTGGCCACGCCACGCAGGAAGCTCAGCACTTCCTTGAGTTGGGCGCGCTTGACCCACAGCACGGGCATACCGGTGCGGGTTTCCTGGGCGACGAATGCTTCGGCGCCAAAACGGTTGTGCAATTCGACGACCACATCTTGGTCGTTTGCCTTGTAGGGCGGAATGTAAATAGCGTTGTCCGCTGTCATGGTCTCGGTCGCTTTGGGTCAACGTTAAGAATGAAGCCAGGCCGCCGGCACCCTCGGGCACCGGCGGCAGGTCGCTGGATCAGACTTCGTCGGGGCTGCGCAGGTTGGTGACGGCAATGCGCTGTTCACGACGCAGCTCTTTCTGGGCAGGCATCTCGGCACGGTAAATGCCTTGATCACCCACGACCCAGGAAAGCGGACGTCGCTCTTGGCCGATCGACTCCTGCAGCAGCATCAAGCCTTGCAAGAAAGCCTCAGGGCGTGGCGGACAGCCGGGCACGTAGACGTCCACGGGGAGGAACTTGTCGACCCCCTGAACGACCGAGTAGATGTCGTACATGCCGCCGGAGTTGGCGCACGAACCCATGGAAATGACCCATTTGGGCTCGAGCATCTGCTCATAGAGGCGCTGGATGATCGGCGCCATCTTGATGAAGCAGGTACCGGCAATGACCATGAAGTCGGCCTGGCGCGGCGAGGCCCGGATGACTTCGGCGCCGAAGCGGGCGATGTCGTGGGGCGCCGTGAAGGCCGTGGTCATTTCCACGTAGCAGCAGGACAGGCCGAAGTTGTACGGCCACAGGGAGTTCTTGCGGCCCCAGTTGACGGCGCCACGCAGCACATCTTCGAGCTTGCCCATGAAGATGTTCTTGTGGACCTGGTCTTCGAGCAGTTGATCGGTGACGGTTTCCCGTTCACCAACCGGATATTGCTCGTTGGGTGCGTCCGGATCGATTCTGGTGAGATTGTATTGCATGCCAAAGCCTCATTGTTTCAGCTTCGCTTGCCGCTTGCGGCGACCTTCGGGTGCCCAGTCAAGGGCCCCGACGCGCCATAGGTAGACAAGACCTGCCAACAGAATTGCTATGAAAACGAGTGCTTCGACGAACCCGGTCCAGCCGCTTTCGCGGACGGACACAGACCATGCAAAGAGAAAGAGGGCTTCGATATCGAAGATCACGAAGAGCATCGCGACCAGATAGAATTTTGCCGACAGGCGCAGGCGCGCGCTGCCGGTGGGCAGCATGCCGGATTCGAAGGGTTCGTTCTTGGCGCGGCCCCAGGCCTTGCTGCCGAGCAGGCTGGACAGGCCGAGCATGAAGGCGCACAGGCCGACGA
>NZ_JBJJMO010000045.1:0-40943 GCF_046231935.1 Pseudomonas sp. KCJK9111
CCCTGCGTTCGGCCTCCTGAAGTCGCGAAGATCAAAAGCCAAAGCAAGATCAAGATCAAGATCAAGATCAAGATCAAGATCAAGATCAAGATCGAAATCGCTTCAGCTGTCCTAGGTTCCCCTCTATTCAGTCGGGCTGAAGCACCGTGTCCCTGGCCTCACCAAGCATCGCCGGATAATCCAGCGTGTAATGCAACCCCCGGCTCTCCTTGCGCTGCATCGCCGAGCGAATCATCAACTCCGCCACCTGCGCCAAATTGCGCAACTCGATCAAATCCCGACTGACCTTGTAGTTGCTGTAGAACTCATCGATTTCATCCAGCAACAACCGCACGCGATGCTGCGCCCGTTGCAACCGCTTGCTGGTCCGCACGATCCCCACGTAATCCCACATGAAGCGCCGTAGCTCATCCCAGTTATGCGCGATGATCACATCCTCGTCCGAGTCCGTGACCTGGCTGGCGTCCCATCCAGGCAAGGCCTCAGGCATGCCCACATTTTCGAGGTTCGCCTGGATGTCGGCCGCCGCCGCCCGGCCGTAGACGAAGCACTCCAGCAGCGAGTTGCTGGCCATGCGATTGGCGCCATGCAGCCCCGTGAAACTGGTTTCACCAATCGCATACAGCCCCGGCACATCCGTGTGCCCCCTGTCGTCCACCATGACGCCACCACAGGTGTAATGCGCTGCCGGCACGACAGGTATTGGCTGGCGCGTGATGTCGATGCCAAAGCTCAGGCACCGCTCGTAAACGGTGGGGAAGTGGCTCTTGATGAACTCGACAGGCTTGTGCGAGATGTCCAGGTAGACGCAGTCCACCCCCAGGCGCTTCATTTCATGGTCGATCGCCCGCGCCACGATGTCGCGCGGGGCAAGCTCCTCGCGCGGGTCGAAGCGGGGCATGAAGCGCTCGCCGTTGGGCAGGCGAAGCAGGGCGCCTTCGCCACGCAGGGCCTCGGTGATCAAAAAGCTCTTGGCCTGCGGGTGATAAAGGCACGTAGGGTGGAACTGGTTGAATTCAAGGTTTGCGACCCTGCAGCCGGCCCGCCAGGCCATGGCGATACCATCGCCGCACGCGCCATCCGGGTTGCTGGTGTACAAGTACACTTTCGCCGCACCCCCCGTGGCCAGCACCGTGAACCGCGCACCGAACGTGTCCACCTGGCCCGTGTTGCGGTCCAGCACATAGGCGCCCAGGCAGCGCTCACCGTCCAAGCCCAAGCGCCGCTCGGTGATCAGGTCCACGGCCACACGCTGCTCCAGCAGCTCGATGTTCGGGCGCTGCCTGGCCTGGGCCAGCAAGGTGTTGAAGATGGCCGCGCCCGTGGCATCGGCGGCATGGATAATGCGCCGGTGGCTATGGCCACCTTCACGCGTTAGATGAAATTCGAAGCCTGCGTCGACAACGCCGTGGGGCTCGTCCCGGGTGAACGGCACGCCTTGCTCGATCAGCCACTCGATGGCTTCGCGGCTGTGCTCAACGGTAAAGCGAACGGCGTCTTCGTGGCACAGGCCGCCGCCGGCATTGAGGGTGTCCTCCACATGGGACTGAATCGTATCGGCGCCATCGAGCACCGCCGCTACGCCCCCTTGGGCCCAGTAGGTCGAACCGCTGGCCAGGTCACCCTTGCTCAGCACCGCAATGCGCAGATTCGCAGGCAGGTTCAGGGCCAGGCTAAGGCCCGCTGCGCCGCTGCCGATAACCAGGACATCATGTTGGAATTGTTGGCTCATGTCAGGACACTAGTAATCTTCGGAAGGGGCACGGCACAATAGCCACGCGTCGATGGCATTGTGAAACTATCGTTTATTGGCCGGGTGGCCTTTATAGCAGCCTCGGGTGGCCCTTTTCCATGCCGCTCGCCCGGTAACGGCAGGCATTGTGGGAACTTTCCAGCGTGGCTGGAAATCCTATGAAGGCTGCCCGCACGCCAACAATTTGCCGCGGCGACGCAGGGCGGTAGCTCGACATTGGGCTCACCTGCGTATTCGTAACCTGATTATCGACGTTGTCGGCTGCTGCCGTACCGCGTCTTCCGTGCACGCCGCTCAAGGTCTGCAGGAAACTTGCTTGGAGGGGAGAACTTTTGCGCAAAGCCCGAGTCTATGGTTGCAAGCCTGAGCGATGGCCGCTGCAACACTCCTTCGAGTTCACCGAGGAGTGTTCATGCTAACCCAGGAAGAAGATCAGCAACTGGTCGAGCGCGTACAGCGCGGCGACAGGCGAGCTTTCGATCTATTGGTGCTGAAGTACCAGCACAAGATTCTCGGGTTGATCGTGCGGTTTGTCCATGACACCCACGAAGCCCAGGACGTAGCACAGGAAGCGTTCATCAAGGCGTACCGTGCGCTTGGCAATTTCCGCGGTGACAGTGCGTTTTACACGTGGCTGTACCGCATTGCCATCAACACGGCGAAGAACTACCTGGTGTCCCGTGGAAGACGGCCGCCAGACAGCGATGTGAGCTCCGAGGATGCGGAGTTTTACGACGGCGATCATGGCCTCAAGGATCTTGAGTCCCCGGAGCGCTCGTTGTTGCGGGATGAGATCGAAGGCACTGTCCATCGCACCATTCAGCAGCTGCCAGAAGACTTGCGTACGGCGCTGACCCTGCGAGAGTTCGATGGCCTGAGTTACGAAGACATTGCCAGCGTCATGCAATGTCCAGTGGGTACCGTGCGCTCTCGGATCTTCCGCGCTCGGGAGGCCATTGACAAAGCCTTGCAGCCTTTGCTGCAGGAAACCTGAGACAGCGGCTACAGCCAAAAGAGGAACCGCCATGAGTCGTGAAGCTTTGCAGGAATCGCTGTCCGCGGTAATGGATAACGAAGCGGACCAACTGGAATTGCGTCGGGTATTGAACGCCGTCGACGATGCCGAAACCCGTGCCACCTGGTCGCGTTACCAGGTAGCCCGCGCAGCCATGCACAAGGAGCTGCTGCTGCCTAACCTGGACATCGCCTCGGCGGTATCCGCGGCACTGGCCGATGAGGCCGTACCTGCCAAGGCCAAGCAAGGCCCATGGCGCACCGTAAGCCGTGTGGCCGTTGCCGCGTCGGTTACCCTCGCCGTACTGGCAGGTGTGCGCCTGTACAACCAGGACGATATCACCGGTGCTCAGCTGGCTGCCCAGCAGCCTGTTCAGCAGGGTGTGACCGTGCCTCAGGCCCAAGGCCCTGCCGTGCTGGCCGGCTACAGCGAAAGCAGTGATCAGCCGACCGGCCCAATGGCCAACGGCGTGCTGCAGAACCAGGCTGGCTGGGATCAGCGCCTGCCAGGTTACCTGCGTCAACATGCCCAGGAGTCCGCTCTGAAGGGTTCTGAAACCGCATTGCCTTACGCCCGCGCCGCCAGCCTGGAAAACCGCTAATTAGGGAGGCTCATGCGCGCGCTACCTCTCCTGTCGCTGCTGCTCGGCAGCTGCATGACGGTGCCAGCATTGGCTGCCAACTCTTCGCCCGAGGCGAACGAGTGGTTGAACAAGCTGGCACAGGCCGAGCAACGACAGAGCTACCTGGGCGCCTTCGTTTACGAACGTAACGGCAGCTTTTCAACCCACGATATCTGGCACCGTGTCCAAGAGGGCAAGGTCAGCGAGCGGCTGCTGCAGCTCGATGGCACCGCCCAGGAAATCGTGCGCGTCGATGGCAAGGTACAGTGCGTCAGTGGCGGGCTTGCCGAGGGTATCTCGGCGCCGCCCGACAGCGCGCCGCGTCGCCTTGACCCCCTCAAGCTCATGAGTTGGTATGACCTATCCGTGTCCGGCAAATCTCGCGTTGCAGGCCGGGACGCGGTGGTCGTGTCACTCTCGCCGCGTGATCAGCACCGCTACGGCTACGAACTGCACCTGGACCGTGTAACGGGCTTGCCGCTGCGCTCGCTGATGCTCAACGAGAAAGGCCAGTTGCTGGAGCGCTTCCAGATGACTCGGCTCGAAGCGCGTGTGCCAACCGACGACGATCTGCGCCCCAGTTCGGCCTGCAAGCCCGTGGTGGCGGCAGCCCCTGCCGGCGGTGCTGTGTCTGGGTGGCGTTCCGATTGGCTGCCTTCGGGGTTCGAAGTGGTCAATAGCACCATCCGCCGCGAACCTGGGCAGGGTGGCCCGGTCAGCACCTTGATGTATGACGACGGTCTGGCGCGGTTCTCTGTTTTCATCGAGCCTGTGAAAGGCGAGGCTGGCGCCGATGTGCGTACCCAGTTGGGCCCCACATCGGCGGTATCAAGGCGTCTGAGTACACCCAAGGGCCAGATGATGGTGACCGTCGTTGGCGAGATCCCCCTCGGCACGGCCGAACGCGTCGCCTTGTCGATGCGTCCTCAAGATGCCCAGGCGAGTCATTGATCGAAGGCTGATGGCGAGCGTGCTTGTGTAGAGCGTGGCTTTTTGAAATGAAATTAAAGCATTGTCATTTGCAATCTGACGGCAAATTTTCTATAGGTCAGGCTTCTGGGAGTCTGGCCATTGCTGCGTTGTGCAGGGTCGTTTTTTAATTACCGCTCGTTGTGACGGGAGCCGTATGTCAATACCTCGCTTGAAACCCTATCTATCGTTCTTCGCGGCCGTGCTGATGCTCGGGCAAGTGCTGACGGTCCAGGCTGAAGAAGCCTTGCCGGATTTCACGACACTGGTCGAGCAAGCCTCGCCTGCGGTCGTCAACATCAGTACCAAGCAGAAGCTTCCGGACCGTCGCAGCGCCGCGGGTCAAATGCCGGATCTCGAAGGTCTGCCGCCAATGTTCCGCGAATTCTTCGAGCGCAACCTTCCGCAGCAACCGCGTGCGCCGCGTGGTGATCGCCAGCGTGAGGCGCAGTCACTGGGCTCGGGCTTCATCATCTCCAGCGACGGCTATGTGCTGACCAATAACCATGTGATCGCCGACGCCGACGAAATCATCGTGCGCCTGTCCGATCGTAGCGAATTGCAAGCCAAGCTGGTCGGTACCGACCCGCGCACCGACGTCGCGCTGCTGAAGGTGGAAGGCAAGAACCTGCCTACCGTCAAGCTGGGCGATTCGGAAAAGCTCAAGGTCGGCGAATGGGTTTTGGCCATCGGCTCGCCGTTCGGCTTCGACCATTCGGTGACCAAAGGTATCGTCAGTGCCAAGGGTCGCACGCTGCCTAACGACACCTACGTACCATTCATCCAGACCGACGTTGCGATCAACCCGGGTAACTCCGGGGGGCCGCTGTTCAACATGAACGGCGAAGTGGTGGGGATCAACTCGCAGATCTTCACGCGCTCCGGTGGCTTCATGGGCCTGTCGTTCGCGATCCCGATCGACGTGGCCATCGACGTCTCGAATCAGTTGAAGAAGGACGGCAAGGTCAGCCGCGGCTGGCTGGGCGTTGTCATCCAGGAGGTCAACAAGGACCTGGCTGAATCCTTCGGTCTGGACAAACCGGCCGGTGCGCTGGTCGCCCAGGTGCTTGAAAACGGGCCTGCTGCCAAAGGCGGCCTACAAGTCGGTGATGTCATCCTGAGCATGAATGGCCAGCCGATCATCATGTCGGCCGACCTGCCGCACCTGGTAGGTGGTCTGAAGGATGGTGCCAAGGCCAAGTTGGACATCATTCGCAACGGTAAGCGCCAAACCCTCGATGTCAGCGTTGGCGCACTGCCAGACGACGATGCCGACATCGGCGCCGGTGCCGGCGACAGCAATGTCGAGCGCAGCAGCAATCGCCTGGGCGTCTCGGTGGCCGACCTTACTGCCGAGCAGAAGAAGTCCCTGGAGCTCAAGGGCGGCGTGGTCATCAAGGAAGTGCAGGATGGTCCGGCCGCGCTGATCGGCCTGCGTCCGGGTGACGTGATCAGTCACCTGAACAACCAGGCCATCGGTTCGGCCAAGGAATTCACGCAGATCGCCAAGGAGCTGCCGAAGAACCGCTCTGTGTCCATGCGCGTGTTGCGCCAGGGGCGTGCCAGCTTCATTACCTTCAAGCTCGCCGAGTAAGCGCGGCGGATACGGGAGGAGGGCAGCGACAGCTGCCCTTTTTCATGTGCAGTGACACTTCCCTGCCAAGCTGCAGGTGACGGCCGGGCAGAGGAATCTCCCACATCCTGGCAGCTTCAGGTACAATTGCCGGCTATTTTTCGGCGGGCGTCTGGCTCGCAGCCTTTTCCGAGTGTTGACCCGTGAGTGATTTGAGTCATATCCGCAATTTCTCCATCATCGCCCACATCGACCATGGCAAGTCGACGCTGGCCGACCGTTTCATTCAAATGTGCGGTGGCCTGACAGCGCGCGAAATGGAAGCCCAGGTGCTTGACTCCATGGACCTGGAGCGCGAACGCGGGATCACCATCAAGGCCCACAGCGTCACGCTCAACTACAAGGCCCAGGACGGCAAGGTCTACCAGCTCAACTTCATCGATACCCCCGGCCACGTCGACTTCACCTATGAAGTCTCGCGCTCGCTGGCGGCGTGCGAAGGGGCGTTGCTGGTGGTCGATGCCGGTCAGGGCGTCGAGGCTCAGTCCGTCGCCAACTGCTACACGGCCATCGAGCAAGGCCTGGAAGTCATGCCGGTCCTGAACAAGATGGACCTGCCACAGGCCGATCCCGATCGCGTCAAGGACGAGATCGAGAAGATCATCGGCATTGATGCCACCGACGCTGTGGCCTGCAGTGCCAAGAGCGGCATGGGGGTGGACGAGGTGCTCGAGCGCCTGGTGCATACCATTCCCGCCCCGACTGGCGATATCGACGCGCCACTGCAAGCCCTGATCATCGACTCCTGGTTCGATAACTACCTGGGGGTGGTCTCGCTGGTGCGCGTGCGCCACGGTCGCGTCAAGAAAGGCGACAAGATTCTGGTCAAGTCCACCGGCAAGCTGCACCTGGTCGACAGCGTGGGCGTGTTCACGCCCAAGCACACCCAGACCGCCGACCTCAAGGCCGGCGAAGTAGGCTTCATCATTGCCAGCATCAAGGACATCCACGGTGCCCCGGTTGGCGATACCCTGACCCTGTCGTCCACTCCGGAAGTCGAAGTGCTGCCTGGGTTCAAGAAGATCCAGCCGCAGGTATACGCCGGCCTGTTCCCGGTCAGTTCCGATGACTTCGAAGACTTCCGCGATGCCCTGCAGAAGCTGACCCTCAACGATTCGTCCCTGCAGTACATGCCCGAAAGCTCCGACGCCCTGGGCTTTGGCTTCCGCTGCGGGTTCCTGGGCATGCTGCACATGGAGATCATCCAGGAGCGCCTGGAGCGCGAGTACGACCTGGACCTGATCACCACCGCGCCCAGCGTGATCTACGAGCTGGAACTCAAGACGGGTGAAACCATTGTCGTCGACAACCCGTCGAAGCTCCCAGACGTCTCGTCGGTCACCGACTTCCGCGAGCCGATCGTGACCGCGACCATCCTGGTGCCGCAAGAACACCTGGGTAACGTGATCACCTTGTGTATCGAGAAGCGTGGCGTTCAGCGCGACATGCAGTTCCTGGGCAGCCAGGTGCAAGTGCGCTACGACATGCCGATGAACGAAGTGGTACTGGACTTCTTCGACCGCTTGAAGTCCACCAGCCGTGGCTATGCTTCGCTGGACTATCACTTCGATCGTTACCAGTCGGCCAACCTGGTCAAGCTGGATGTGTTGATCAACGGCGACAAGGTCGATGCCCTGGCATTGATCGTGCACCGCGACAACGCTGCGTACAAAGGCCGCGCGTTGACCGAGAAGATGAAGGAGCTGATCCCGCGGCAGATGTTCGATGTGGCGATCCAGGCAGCCATTGGTGGCCAGATCATCGCGCGTACCACTGTCAAGGCGCTCAGAAAGAACGTACTGGCCAAATGTTATGGCGGCGACGTCAGCCGTAAGAAGAAGCTGCTCGAGAAGCAGAAGGCCGGTAAGAAACGCATGAAACAGGTGGGCAACGTGGAAATTCCACAAGAAGCCTTCCTCGCCGTGCTCAGGTTGGATAGTTAGGTCCTATGTCGCTAAATTTCCCGCTGTTGCTCGTCATTGCCGTGTTCGTGTGCGGTCTGTTGGGCCTGATCGACCTTTTGTTCCTGGCGCCGCGCCGACGTGCGGCGATCGCCAATTACCAGGGCAGTGTCAGCCAGCCGGAACCGGCGGTGGTCGAGCGCTTGAACAAGGAACCCTTGCTGGTCGAATACGGCAAGTCGTTCTTCCCGGTACTCTTCATCGTGCTGGTGCTGCGCTCGTTCCTGGTCGAACCGTTCCAGATTCCGTCGGGGTCGATGAAACCCACGCTGGAAGTGGGTGACTTCATCCTGGTGAACAAGTTCTCCTACGGCATCCGCTTGCCGGTGATCGACAAGAAGGTCATCGAGGTGGGCGACCCGCAGCGCGGCGATGTCATGGTGTTCCGCTACCCCAGCGACCCGAACGTCAACTACATCAAGCGGGTCGTCGGCTTGCCCGGTGACCAGATCCGCTACACCAACGACAAGCAGTTGTTTGTCAACGGTCAGCGGGTCGCCGAGCAACTGGTGGGTACCGAGCCTGGGACCCTAGGCAGCGCTCAGCTGTACAAGGAGAAGCTCGGTGCTGCAGAGCACCTGATCCGCAAGGAGATGAGCCGTTATCGCATGCCGCCGGACCAGCAATGGACGGTACCAGCCGGCCATTACTTCATGATGGGCGACAACCGCGACAACTCCAACGACAGCCGTTACTGGGATGACCCCAATATTCCCAAGGAACTGCACGGCATGGTTCCGGACCGCAACATCGTTGGCAAGGCTTTCGCCGTATGGATGAGCTGGCCTGAGCCGAAACTCAGCCACCTGCCTAACTTGTCGCGGGTCGGACTGATCCATTGATACCCTTCGGCGCTGTCCATACAGCGCCGAATGCTTTTCTGACATAGGCTGTGTCTCAGGGATGGGAGATTCGCCGCCCAGCGTGCGGTGACCATGGCCAAACCGTCTTTCAGGATGCTGATTTGAACAACGCGTTTAACAACGATCGGGTGGCCGCATGACTGCTTCCCTTACCCGCCTGGAGCGAAAGCTCGGTTACACCTTCAAGGACCAGGACCAGATGCTCCTGGCGTTGACCCACCGAAGCTATGCCGGACGCAACAACGAGCGTCTGGAATTCCTCGGTGACGCCATTCTCAACTTCGTCGCCGGCGAGGCGCTGTTCGAGCGCTTCCCTCAGGCCCGTGAAGGGCAGCTGTCACGGCTGCGCGCCCGCCTGGTCAAGGGCGAGACCCTGGCCCGTCTGGCCCGCGGGTTCGACCTGGGCGAATACCTGCGCCTGGGTTCCGGCGAGCTCAAAAGCGGGGGCTTTCGCCGCGAGTCCATTCTGGCCGATGCGCTGGAGGCCTTGATCGGGGCCATCTACCTGGACGCCGACATGGACACGGCCCGCGAGCGCGTGCTTGCCTGGCTGGCCAACGAGTTCGAAGGGCTGACCTTGGTCGATACCAACAAAGATCCTAAAACGCGCCTGCAGGAGTTCCTGCAATCGCGCAGTTGCGAGCTGCCGCGTTACGAAGTGGTGGATATCCAGGGCGAACCTCACTGCCGTACGTTCTTCGTCGAATGCGAAGTGGTGCTGCTGAACAACAAGAGTCGTGGTCAGGGTGTCAGCCGGCGTATCGCCGAGCAGGTAGCCGCTGCGTCCGCATTGATCGCCCTGGGCGTGGAGAATGGCAATGACTGAGAACACCACCACCCGTTGCGGCTACGTCGCCATTGTCGGTCGCCCCAACGTCGGCAAGTCGACCCTGTTGAATCACATCCTCGGTCAGAAGCTGGCCATCACCTCGCGCAAGCCACAGACCACGCGCCACAACATGCTCGGCATCAAGACCGAGGGCCAGGTGCAGGCCATCTACGTCGATACCCCCGGCATGCACAAAGCCAACGACAAGGCCCTGAACCGCTACATGAATCGCAACGCCTCGGCGGCCTTGAAGGACGTCGACGTGGTGATCTTCGTGGTGGACCGCACCCGCTGGACAGATGAGGACCAGTTGGTGCTCGAGCGCGTCCAGTATGTGACCGGCCCGGTGATCCTGGCGGTGAACAAGACTGACCGCATGGATGAAAAGGCCGAGCTCATTCCGCACCTTCAGTGGCTGCAAGGCCAGCTGCCCAATGCCGAGATCGTGCCCATTTCCGCACAGCAGGGCCACAACCTCGAGTCGCTCGAAGCGCTGATTGCCAAGCACCTGCCGGAAAACGAGCATTTCTTCCCGGAAGATCAGATCACCGATCGCAGCAGCCGCTTTCTGGCTGCCGAGCTGGTGCGCGAAAAGATCATGCGCCAGTTGGGCGCCGAGCTGCCTTACCAGATCACGGTCGAGATCGAGGAGTTCAAGCAGCAGGGGCATGTGTTGCATATCCATGCACTGATCCTGGTCGAACGCGACGGGCAGAAGAAAATCATCATCGGCGACAAGGGTGAGCGCATCAAGCGCATCGGTTCCGACGCGCGCAAGGACATGGAAGTGCTGTTCGACGCCAAGGTGATGCTCAACCTCTGGGTCAAGGTCAAAGGCGGCTGGTCCGATGACGAGCGCGCCCTGCGTTCGCTGGGTTACGGCGACCTCTAAGGCTCACGCGGCCTGATGCGAGTACGCCCCGGTCGGTGCGTTCTCGCCAGCGTCTGCCTCACGCGGGCTGGTGAATTTCATGGAACAACCTGTCGGTCAGCCAGCCTACGTGCTGCACAGCCGCGCCTACAAGGAAACCAGCGCGCTGGTGGACTTCTTCACCCCCCAGGGGCGCGTACGTGCCGTATTGCGCCGTGCGCGTGGCAAGGGTGGCAGCCTGGTGCGCCCCTTCGTGCCACTGGAGCTTGAGCTGCGCGGGCGAGGGGAGCTGAAGAACGTTGGCAGGCTGGAAACGGTCGGCATGGCACCCTGGCTGCACGGGGACGCTGTCTTCAGCGGTTTGTACCTCAATGAGTTGCTCATGCGCCTGCTCCCGGCAGAGGTACCTTCGCCTGGGTTGTTCGATCATTACGCGCAAACCTTGCAAGCCCTACTCGCCGGCCGCCCGCTTGAGCCGCTGTTGCGGGCTTTTGAATGGCGGCTGCTCGATGAGCTGGGTTACGCCTTCTCGCTGCACAGGGATGTCGTTGATCAGCCCATTGCCGCCGAGGGGCTGTACCGCCTGCGCGTGGACGCTGGGCTGGAGCGGGTCGAACTGTCCCAGCCTGGGCTGTTCGGTGGCACCGAGTTGCTGGCCCTGGCCGAGGCGGACTGGGAAACGCCAGGTGCTTTGCTGGCGGCCAAGCGCTTGATGCGCCAGGCCTTGGCCGTTCATCTGGGTGGCAAGCCGCTGGTCAGCCGCGAACTGTTTCGCAAGCGCTGATCACGACGTATGCTGTAGGGCTCAATCCAAGGAGAGCCTTTCGTGACTCACAGCAACCGCATGCTTCTCGGCGTGAACATCGACCATGTGGCCACCCTGCGCCAGGCCCGGGGTACGCGCTATCCAGACCCTGTCAAGGCGGCGCTGGATGCTGAAGAGGCGGGTGCCGACGGCATCACCGTGCACCTGCGCGAGGATCGCCGCCACATCCAGGAGCGCGACGTGCTGCTGCTCAAGGATGTATTGCAGACGCGCATGAACTTCGAAATGGGCGTCACCGAAGAGATGATGGCCTTTGCCGAAAAGATCCGCCCTGCACACATCTGCCTGGTACCTGAAACCCGTCAGGAACTCACCACAGAAGGTGGGTTGGATGTGGCAGGCCAGGAAGCGCGGATCAAGGCGGCCGTCGAGCGCCTGTCGCGCATCGGCGCAGAAGTGTCGCTGTTCATCGATGCCGACGAACGCCAGATCGAGGCCTCGCACCGGGTGGGCGCGCCGGCCATCGAGCTGCACACCGGCCGTTATGCCGACGCGCAATCACCTACCGAAGTGGCCGAGGAGCTCAAGCGCATTGTCGATGGCGTTGCGTTTGGCCTCGGGCAGGGCCTGATCGTCAATGCCGGTCACGGCCTGCACTACCATAACGTCGAGGCCGTGGCGGCCATCAAGGGCATCAACGAACTGAACATCGGCCACGCACTGGTCGCCCACGCATTGTTCGTGGGCTTCAAGGCCGCCGTTTCAGAAATGAAGGCGTTGATTCTCGCGGCCTCGCGTTGAGCCAATGGTTACTTGCGCGCTACCAGCGTGGCGCGACGCGGGGCAGGCAAGCCCTCGATGGTTTTGCCTGAATCGCTGGGGTCGAGGAAATCACTGAGCGACTGGTAGCGCATCCATTCGGTGCTGCGCTGTTCTTCCAGACTCGTGACACTGACATCCACGCAGCGCACATCACTGAACCCAGCCCGGCGCAGCCAGCGCTCCAGGGCTGGGACCGAGGGCAGGAACCACACGTTGCGCATCTGCGCGTAACGGTCCTCGGGCACCAGCACCTGTTGTGTGTCGCCTTCGATCACCAATGTTTCCAATACCAGCTCGCCGCCCTTTACCAGGCAGTCCTTGAGCGCCAGCAGGTGCTCGATGGGCGAGCGACGGTGATAAAACACCCCCATCGAAAACACCGTGTCGAAGCCTTCGAGGCTGGCAGGCAGGTCTTCCAGGGCGAAGGGGAGGTGCCAGGCGGGCAGGTCCGGCAAGTACCGTTGCACCGCCTGGAACTGACAGAAGAACAACCAGTTCGGGTCGACCCCGATGACCATGTCGGCCCCGGCGCCTAGCATGCGCCACTGGTAATAGCCATTACCGCAGCCAACATCCAGTACCCGCTTGCCCTTGAGGTCCAGGTGCGGTGCGACGCGCGACCACTTCCAGTCCGAGCGCCATTCGGTATCGACGTGCACGCCAAACAGATCGAAGGGGCCCTTGCGCCAGGGCGACAGCCCCATCAATGCCTGGCGCATCTGCACGCGGCTGGCGTCATCGCAGTCGCAGTCCAGGCGCAATCCATTTACCAGGTCGATTTCGCTCGGTTGCAGCGCCGGAAGCGCGTCCAGTGCACCGCGCCAGCGGTCCAGGTCGCCATGACCTTTTTCCAGCTTGGTATCGAGCTGCGCCTGCAGGCCTTGCGACCATGCAGCCAGGGGGGTGCCCGCCAGGCGGCGCGCCAGAGGAGAAAGGTCGATCATGGTAGGGCTATCAACGAGGCAAAGTTTAGGCATTGGAACCAGGGCACCACGGTCGAGAACCCTGCATCGAGCAGGCGCTGGCGGTGGGTTTCCAGGGTGTCGGGCTTCATCACGTTATCTATGGCGCTGCGCTTCTGGGCAATTTCCAGTTCGCTGTAGCCGTTGGCACGCTTGAAGTCCAGGTGCAGGTCATTGAGCAGTGCCTGCGCGGTGCTGTCGGCAAAGCACAGCTTTTCCGAAAGAATCAGGGCACCGCCGGGTAGCAGTGACTGGCGGATGCGCGTCAATAGCGCCAGGCGCTGTGGAGGTGCGATGAACTGCAGGGTGAAGTTCATCGCTACCACCGAGGCCGGTTCGAACGCCAGGTTGAGGATGTCCGCTTCCAGCACCTCAACAGGCAACAACTCCTGGAACATCGAGTCCTGGGCCGCGAGGTATTCCCGGCAGCGCTCGACCATGGCGGCGGAATTGTCCACGGCGATGACTCGGCAACCTTCCCCGCGCACGTGCCGACGCAAGGCCTGCGTTACCGCACCGAGCGAGGCGCCCAGGTCATACAGCGCCGTACCGGGCTTGGCGAAGCGCGCGGCCAGTACGCCCACATTTTCGACAATGGTGGGGTAGCCCGGCACGGAGCGCTTGATCATGTCCGGGAACACGCGCACCACATCCTCGTTGAAAACGAAGTCGGGGACCTGCGCCAACGGTTGGGCGAAAAGACGATCGGGATCTGTGGTCACGGCGGGCTCGGGGCTGGGTAAAACGGGGCGCGCATTTTATCGAATGGCGGTTGATCTTGCCATGCCAGCTTGGCGCCGATTGGCCTGAACCATGCGTATGTATGAGCAGGCACGCCCACGTACGTCAGCACCGAGCGTTAGCGCACGACGACAGTGCAATCGAAGGTTTGCACAGGCGCCACCTGCCTAGCCCAGGGCTGCTGGTAGACCAGCTTCAATGCCGCCTTGCCGGGTTGATCGGCCTGATAGCGCCACGTCGAGAGGCCTTCGTTGCCGACCACATCCTCCTGATCAGGCGCGCTGTAGACCTCAGGCCCGAGACTGACGAGCACAGGCGTGGCTGCGGCTTCCACGCGCCAGCGGTAGCCAGTGGAAGGGTTGCTGGGTAGGGTCAAGTTCAACACCTGCCCTTTTTCAAGGTAGACCGGGCACTCACTGTCGGCATCCAGGGTGACAGGCTCGAACCCATGTTGGGCGCAGGCGGTTAGCAGGGTCAGCCCCAACGGGGCAAGAAGGCGTGAGGTGGACATAGGGGCTCCACGGGTTGTCGAACGCCCGAGGATAACCGATTAAGCGCCACGGCAGTCATACCGAGGTACGAATGAACCAGGGGCTGTGGCACAGCCCCTGTTCCTGGGCTTTAGAAAAGCACTTTCGCGACATCCGCAAAGCGCTTGGCGAAATGCACCGTCAACCCTTCGCGCAGGTATTCGGGCAGCTCCTCGAAATCGCCGCGATTGGGTTCGGGCAGGATCAGCTCGTGGATCTTCTGCCGACGGGCCGCGATGACCTTTTCGCGCACCCCACCGATAGGGAGCACCTGCCCAGTCAAGGTCAGCTCGCCGGTCATGGCCACGCCTTTCTTCGGTGCCTGATCCCTTGCCAAGGACAGCAACGCGCTGGCCATGGTGATGCCGGCGCTCGGACCATCCTTCGGCGTGGCGCCCTCCGGCACATGCAGGTGAATGAACGCTTCGTTGAAGAACGCCGGGTCGCCGCCAAACTGCTTGAGGTTGGAGCTGACATAGCTGTACGCGATTTCAGCCGATTCCTTCATGACATCGCCGAGCTTGCCGGTGAGTTTGAAACCGCGGTTTAGCGTATGAATGCGCGTCGCTTCGATCGGCAGGGTCGCACCGCCCATGCTCGTCCAGGCAAGGCCTGTGATCACACCCTTGCCCGCCAGCACCTGCTCGCTGCGGAACACCGGCATGCCCAATGCACCTTCAAGGTCCTTTGGTCCGATCTTGAGCTTGGCGGTAGGGTCTTCAAGCAGCTTCACCACGGCCTTGCGCACCAGTTTGCCCAACTGTTTTTCCAGCTGTCGCACGCCGGCCTCACGGGCATAGCCTTCGATCACCAGGCGCAAGGCGCTGTCGGTGATGCTCAGGCTGCTTTTGGCCACGCCCGCCTTGGCCAGTTGCTTGGGCCAGAGGTGGCGTTTGGCGATGGCCAGTTTTTCTTCGGTGATGTACCCGGACAGGCGAATGACCTCCATGCGGTCAAGCAGCGGGCCGGGGATGGAGTCCAGGGTATTGGCGGTGCACACGAACAGCACTTTGGACAGGTCCAGGCGCAGGTCCAGGTAATGATCGAGGAAGTCGACGTTCTGCTCGGGGTCCAGGGTTTCCAATAGCGCCGAGGCAGGGTCGCCCTGGTAGCTTTGTCCCATCTTGTCGATTTCGTCGAGCATGATGACCGGGTTCATCACCTCCACATCCTTCAGGGCTTGTACCAGCTTGCCGGGCTGGGCCCCGATGTAGGTGCGGCGATGCCCCTTGATCTCGGCTTCGTCGCGCATGCCGCCCACGCTGAAGCGATAGAATGGGCGGCCCAACGATTCGGCGATGGACTTGCCGACGCTGGTCTTGCCCACCCCTGGCGGGCCTACCAGCAGCACAATGGAGCCACTGATCTCGCCTTTCCATGCCCCAACGGCCAGAAACTCGAGGATCCGTTCCTTGATATCGTCCAGTCCCGCATGGTGCTGATCGAGCAGCTTGCGAGCGTGCTTGAGGTCGAGCTTGTCATCGCCGTAGATACCCCAGGGCAGGGCTGTCGCCCAATCCAGGTAGTTCCGGGTCACCGCGTATTCGGGCGAACCTGTTTCCAGGATCGCCAGCTTGCCCATCTCTTCATCGATGCGCTTGCGTGCCTGATCCGGCAGGGTCTTGCCTTCGAGCCGCTGCTCGAACTGCTCCAGATCCGCGCTGCGATCATCCTTGGTCAACCCCAGTTCCTGCTGGATGACCTTCAGTTGTTCCTTGAGGAAGAATTCGCGCTGATGCTCGCCGATCTGCCGGTTCACCTCGGCGGAAATTTCATTTTGCAGGCGAGCGACTTCGACTTCCTTGCGCAGCATGGGCAGCACTTTTTCCATGCGCTTGAGCATGGGCACGCAGTCGAGCACCTCCTGAAGCTGGCTGCCGGTCGCCGAGGTCAGTGCGGCGGCGAAGTCGGTCAGCGGGGAGGGGTCGTTGGGGCTGAAGCGGTTGAGGTAGTTCTTCAACTCTTCGCTGTACAGCGGGTTGAGGGGCAGCAGCTCCTTGATCGCGTTGATCAGGGCCATGCCATAGGCTTTGACCTCGTCGGTGGGGTCGGCCGGTTGGCGCGGGTAATCGACTTCAACCAGGTAGGGCGGACGATGGTGCTTGAGCCAGGTCCGAATACGTACCCGCGTCAAGCCCTGGGCCACGAACTGCAACTTGCCGTTCTCCCGGCTGGCATGGTGCACCTTGACCAGGGTGCCGTACTCCGGGAGGGCCTTGGTGTCGAAATGGCGGTGGTCTTCAGGCGGCGTGTCCATGAAGAACAGCGCCAGGCAGTGGTCGGGAGACTTGGCCACCAAGTCCAGCGTCTCGGCCCACGGCTCTTCGTTGACGATGACCGGTAGCACCTGTGCCGGGAAGAATGGGCGGTTGTGAATGGGGATCACATAGACCTTGTCCGGCAGTTGCTGTCCAGGCAGGGCCAAGGCATGGCCGGTTATCGGCTGGCTACTGGTGTGTTCGACTTCGTTGGAATCGTCGGCGTGTTCAGGGTAATCCTGCTGGTCGCTCATGGGGCACCTGCGTGAATGACTATGGTGCTTAGATGGGGCAAGGCAGGAAGGGTTTCAAGCCGCTGCCGGGCAGTGGCGCGCGCGCATGAAAAAGCGGAGCCCGTCAGGCTCCGCTTTGGGTGACACCGTGCCGGTTACTCGGCGAGTTTGTAGGCGATGATGTAGTCGCCCATCTTGGTGCCCAGCGAGCCGTGACCGCCGGCCACGATCAGCACGTACTGCTTGCCGTCCTTGCCGGTGTAGGTCATTGGAGTGGCCTGGCCGCCTGCTGGCAGGCGGGCTTTCCACAATTCCTTGCCGTTGTTGACGTCATAGGCGCGCAGGTACTGGTCCAGCGTACCGCTCAGGAAGCCTACGCCGCCGGCGGTGACGATCGAGCCGCCCATGCTAGGTACGCCAACCGGCAGGCCGATCGGCACCGGCGTGCTGTCGCGGGTGGTGCCGTTCTTGTGCTTCCAGACCACCTTGTTGGTGAACAGGTCGATGGCCGCTACATAGCCCCAGGCAGGCGCCTGGCACGGCACGCCCAGCGGCGACATGAACGGGTGCATGGTCACGGCGTAAGGTGCACCGGTGTTCGGTTGCACGCCGCTGGTCTCGCTCTCACGCTTGCTACCGTCGGCAACCTGCTCACGGGGGATCATCTTGGAGACGAACGCCATGTAGTTGGGCGATGTGAACAGCAGTTGGCGCACCGGGTCGACCGAGACACTGCCCCAGTTGAACACACCTACGTTGCCTGGGTAGATCAGCGAGCCCTGCTCGGACGGCGGGGTGTACTGGCCTTCATAGCGCAGTTCGCGGAACTGGATGCGGCACAGCATCTGGTCGAACGGCGTGGCGCCCCACATGGCCTGTTCGGTCAGCTCAGGGCCGAGCAGGTTGAGGTCCGAACGGGCCTGGGTCGGCGAGGTGTGATCGCCCTTGACCGCACCTTGTGGCGTCGGGATTTCACGGATCGGCACGATCGGCGTACCGTCACGACGGTCCAGCACGTACAGGCTGCCCTGCTTGGTCGGCACGATGACCGCTGGCTTGACGCCATCGTCGGTCTTCAGGGATACCAGGGTCGGCTGGCTGCCCACGTCCATGTCCCACAGGTCATGGTGGGTGAACTGGTAGTTCCAGCGTGCCTTGCCGGTTGCCAGGTCCAGTGCGACCACACCGGCGCTGTATTTCTCGGCGCCTGGCGTACGGTCAGCACCCCATTGGTCCGGCGTCTGGTTGCCCAGCGGCAGGTAGATCATGCCCAGGTCTTCGTCGACGCTGGCAATCGACCACATGTTGGCCGAGTTGCGGCTGTACATCTTGCCCGGTGCCAGTGGCGCGGTGTCGTCTGGGTTGTTGCTGTCCCAGTTCCACACCAGGCGGCCGTCGTGTACGTCGTAGGCGCGGATCACGCCAGACGGCTCGTTGGTCGATTCGTTGTCGGTCACGTGACCGCCAATGATCACCAGATCGCGAGTGATGGCCACAGGCGACGTGGAGTAGTAGCCACCTGGCGTGAATGGCCCAAGGCCGGTGGTCAGGTCAACACTGCCCTGGTTGGCGAAGCCTTCGCAGACCTTGCCGTTGTCGGCATTGATGGCAATCAGGCGTGCGTCGGCAGTTGGCAGATAAAGACGGCGCGGGCAGGCCTGAGCCACGGCCTTGCCAGCCTCGCTGATAGTAGGCGCAGGGCTACCGTCACGGCTTACGTAGCGGTTTTCGTCATAGTACGAAACGCCACGGCAAGTCATGTGGGCGAAACCCTTGAAGGTGCCTACCGGGCTCTTGATCTGCGGGTCGTAGCGCCAGATTTCAGCCCCGGTGTCCGGATCCAAGGCAAGCACGCGGCTGTGCGCAGTGCAGGCATAGAGCATGCCGTTGGCCTTGAGCGGCGTGTTTTCGTTGGTCAGTTCCACCGGGTCGTTGTCACTGGGCAGATCGCCGGTGCGGATACGCCAGGCCTCTTCGAGGCGATAGGCGTTTTGCGCGGTGATCTGGCGCAGCGGTGAGTAACGGTCGCCGTGCTCGGTGCGGCCGTAGGCATGCCACTCGCCGTCGGGCATGGCCGGGGCGGTGCTGGCCATTTCGCTGGTGTCGCGACCCAGTTCGCCATACACCTCACCGGGGTGGGTGAACTGACTGGCGACGGCGCAGGCACCCGAAGCCACCACGGCAACGGTGAGCAGCGCCGTGTTGGCTTTGCTGGCTGGCCCGATCAACGGGCGGCGCGACCAGGGCAGCAACAGCACCACGCCGATGGCGAACCAGAGGGCCAGACGCGGCACCAGTTGCCACCAGTCCAGGCCCACTTCGAGCAGTGCCCAGACCGTACTGCCCAACAATACGACGGCGTAGACACCCAGGCCGATACGGCGCTGGGCCAGCAGCAGGGCGCCAGACACGGCAAAGCCGATGCCGGCGATCAGGTAATACAGCGACCCGCCCACCTGACTCAACTTGATGCCGCCGGCCAGCAGTGCCAGCCCCATCAACAACAGCAGGACGCCGATCAGGCGGGGGAGCCAGCGGCTTCCCGTTTTGGCACCTTCAGTGCTCATCGCATGTTCTCCGTTTGATATGTGTTTTTAGAAAGTGCTTTGAATCTTCAAGCCGCCGACCAGGGCGTTGTCGACCTGCGACACGCCTCCGGGGTGGCGGATGTATTGCAGGTTAGGTCGCACCGTGAGCCAGTCGGCAAGATGGATGCCGTAATACAGCTCAGCGCTGTATTCGGTGTCCTGTACGGGCAAGAAGCCTGGGTTGTCATAGTCGTAAAGCCCCGCGGCCTGGTTGGCCAGCCGAGCATTCTTGCGATAGGCCGGGTTGACATGCACACGGGCGATTGCAAGGCCGATGTCGTCCTTGGCCCGCCTGTCGAACGGCCCTTTGAATACCAGTCCAGCCTGCACATAGTTGTCGATGGCATTGGTTTTCTTGTCATGCATCGTGGCGTTGGCGAATACGCTCAAGCCACGCGAGCCGTCCGATGCCAGCGCAGTCACCTGCTGCTGGGCGCCCAGCCACACGCCGTGCTTGCTTGAGCTGCTGCGGTAGGCGGCACCGCTGATCGCTGCCGCCTGCCCGTCGTTATCCTTGAGTACGTCGCTAGCCTTGGCATTACTGTAGTAGTACCCGGCGCGATATTCCCCCTTCATGCCTTTGATGCGCGGGCTCCACACCAGTTCGATTGGCATGACGGCGCCCTGGGTGCCACTGCCGCTGAGTTTGAAGCCGTTGCCCGAATCCAGGTTGGACGGGTTCTGCTCGAATACGCCAACCTGGGCAAAGAGGCTGTCGCTGAGGTTGTAACGCACGCGCAAGGCCCACTGGCTGACGGGCCAGTTGTACCAGATGCCGCCTACCCAGTTGCCCACCTGAGAGCCACAGAAGGCCAGGTTCTGGAAGTCGCAGGGGAAGCTGTTGAAGTCTTCGCCTTCGCCAAAGCGGCCAAACTTGACGTCCAGCGCGCCGTCGAAATAGTTCTGCTTGACCCATAGCTGCGTCAGGCGCCAAGTCTGGCCGCGGCCCCATACCTCCTGCGCCGAGGTGAAGCCACCCACGCGGGGGTCATTGATGCGGTCGTTGCTGATGTTCTGGCCGTGGCGCTCGGTGACCGTGAGCTGGAATTCGGCGTCGTGCCAGCCGAAGATCTTTTCCAGGTCCATGTGGCTGCCGAAGGTGAACTGATCACTGTAGCGGGCAGTGCGGTCGTGGTCGTAGCCACCGCGCAGGTTGCTACCCATTTCGCCTGTGTAGCCCAAGGTGAAGTCGTAACCCTGGTCAAGCAAGGCGGTACGGTGCCCGGCCCAGTCACCAAACATCCAGGGAGAGTCACTGGCAAATGGCTCGTTGGCATGGGCTGCGTTGGCCAGGGTCGCCAGGGCGAGGCCGAGGTAGCAGGATTTTGGCAGTTGAAGCATGAGGTAGTGCTATCTTCTGGTTGTTGGAAAAACGGCAAGCGCATCGACAGGCAGCCCTGGCAATGGATTGACGAAAAAGGGGGTTGGGTGAAGCGATTCAGCTTGCGGCGGGGAGGATATAGGGTAAAGCGCGGGAAAAAAAGACAAAATGTCGCAGTGCATTGTTACCCCTTGGGTAACAGTGCGGCTGAATGGGGCGGATGACGCCCCATGTGTCCCGTCATGGCGAGCGGGTTAGCTCAGAAGGTGGTGCGCAGGCCGACTTCCACGCTCCGTCCCGGCGCAGGTGCGATATCGCGCAGGATCGAGCTGGCGTAACGCACCGTCTGATCCGTCAGGTTCTCGCCACGCACGAATGCCAGCCACTGGCTGTGGCCCACGTCGAACCGATACCCCACGCTGGCGCCCAGGGTGGTATAGCCATCGGTGCCGGTTTCATTGGCCGGCTTGCGGTGTTGAGCGGCGGCGTGCTCAACGTCCACCCGCGCCTGCCAGCGGTCTAGCTCCCACACCAGCCCGCTGTTCAGGCGCAACGGTGCGATTCGTGGCAGGGGCTCGCCGGAATCGAGGTTCTTGGCACGGGTATAGTCACCCGACAGCTCAAGCGCAAAGCTGCCATAGCGGTTCTGCGCCAACTGCCACCGCTCTTGCGCTTCGATGCCGTAGAAGCGGGCTCGAACACCTTGGTACTGGTATTCGGGAATGCCGTCATGGTCGTGGTCATGATCATGGTCTTCGCCTTCATGCTCATGATCGTGACCTTCGCGCAGGTTGCCGGTGCCGATCAGGCCGATATAGTTGCGAAAATGGCTGTAGAAAACGCCCACGCTGCCTTTGTGCGTGCCGTTGTCAAAGCGCAGTGCCAAGTCCCCCGAGAACGCCTTTTCCTTGCTCAGGCTGGCATCGCCCACTTCATAGGCACCGGTGGCCACATGCGCGCCGTTGGCATAGAGCTCATAAAAGGTGGGCGCCCGCTCGGTGTAGCCCAGGTTGGCGGCGAGCGACCAGATCGAGTCAAGTTGATACACGGCGCCCGACGACAGGCTAAAGGCATTGAAGCTACTGGCGCTGTCGGCGTCTGCAAACTGCGCGTTACCCTTGCCGTCCGGGTCGACGCGGGTGTGTTCCATCCGAGCCCCGAGGCTCAAGTCCAACCGATCAGTGGCGTGCCATTGCTCCAGCAAGAACAGTGCAAGGGTGTCGGTATCGGTATGCGGCACGAACGCTTCTTCGCCCAGGGCTGAGAATTCGTTGCGGCTGACTTGCGCGCCCAGCACGCCTTCGACGGGACCCAGGGGTTGGTGGCGGGCCTCGACACGGGCCTCGTAGCCCTTGTTCTTGAACGTGGTGTGGACTTCGCCTTCTTCGATTTCACGGTGCTGGTAATCGGTATACCCGGCATCGAGCTTCACCGAGCTGAACGGGCCGTCCAGGTCGCGAAACTGCGAGGCGAAAGCATAGTGGTCCTGCTCCATGTCCAGCCGAACGCCGGGCTCGGCCACCGAACCGTAGTTACTGTCATAACGGCTGTAGGACAGGCCAGCATAACCGTGGTCCCAGTGATAGACACCGCCCAGCGCGCCGCCGTCCTGGCGACCGTCGCTGTTTTCCAGGCGATGCTTGCTGCCTGGGGCGTCGGCATCGCGTACCCGGGCGCTGCGAGCAAAGCCTGGGATGCGCAAGTCATTGTACTGACGGGCATTGGCATCCACGTGCAGGGCGAAGGCGCCGTTGCCGGCCTCCAGCTTGCCGGCACTGCTGCGTGTGGTGTCGGCGCCACCGTAGCGCAACTCGCCGGCTCCCTGGATGCCGTCGATAGGGGTATCGGGAATGCGGTTGTCGAACGTGTTCACCACGCCACCAATGGCATTGCCACCATACAGCAGGGCAGCGGGGCCCCGGACGATCTCGATGCGTTCGACGGTGACGGGGTCAAGGGGCACGGCGTGGTCGTAGGACAACGACGAGGCATCCAGCGCGCCGACGCCATTGCGCAGCAGGCGAATGCGATCCCCGTCCAGGCCTCGGATGATCGGGCGGCTGGCCCCTGGCCCGAACCAGGTGGAGGCCACACCTGGCTGTCGGTTCAGGGTTTCCCCCAGGCTGCTGTGCTGTTGTTGCAGCAGGTCGGTGCCTTCCAGCACCGTGCTGGGGCTGGCCAACTGGGCGCTGCCCAACGGGTTGGCAGTGATGACTTGGGGCGAAAGTTCAACCCCCTGACTGTAGGAGGTGACCATGCAAAGTGCGAGTGCGAGCGGAGACAGGCGAAGCGGTGAGTGCACCATGAGCTGTAGCGATCCTTGGCAGAGATGTTAATTGTTACAATATAACATCTCTATTTCAGCACAGCCGTGTCCCACGCCGCCAGCCTTATTTGTCCAGCGCAGGATGCGCGACGATGCCTGCACTGGTGTAAGGTGCGCATCTTTGTACCGGAGCCTTGGCATGAGCACTGCCCAACACAACGCGTTGCACGGCAAGACCCTCGAGCAGATCCTGACCGAGCTGGTCGCCCACTATCAATGGCAGGGGCTGGCCGAGCGCATCGATGTGCGCTGCTTCAAGAGCAACCCGACGGTCAAGTCGAGCCTTACCTTCCTGCGCAAGACCCCATGGGCCCGCGAGAAGGTCGAGCAGCTGTACATCAAGCTGCAGCGCCAGGCCTGACATGCGGCGTCACCCGTGGTTGAGCACCCTGGCCATGCTGGGCTGGCTGGGCCTGAGCGTTCAGGTATACCTGGTGCTGTGGGGGCGATGGCAGGAGCAGGCGAGCCTGATAGGTGGCCTGATCAACGTGTTCGGCTACTTCACGGTGCTGACCAATACGCTGGTGGCCACTGTCCTGAGCTACGCCGCATTTGGCCGGGAAGGGGCGAGCAAGCGCTTTTTCCTGTCTCCTGTGGTCAGCTCGGCGGTGGCGGCGAGCATCGTGCTGGTGGCGCTGGCGTATAGCCTGTTGTTGCGCCATCTGTGGCAGCCGGAGGGTTGGCAATGGTTGGCAGACGAGCTGCTGCATGACGTCATGCCAGCGCTTTACGTCTTGTATTGGTGGTTCGAGGTGCCCAAGGGGCGGCTGCGGCTGCACCACCTTGGGCTATGGGCGTTCTATCCTGCCGTCTATTTCGCCTATGCGTTGTGGCGCGGCAGTGAGATTGGCGTCTACGCCTATCCTTTCATCGACGTCGCCACCTTGGGGTACGGCCAGGTGATGATCAATGCGCTGGGTGTGCTGGCAGGGTTTTGGGCAATCGCCGGGGTGCTGCTCATTCTGGACAGGTGGCGGGCGGGGTAAGGAAGGGCGTGCCGTCATTCAAGCTTCTCAGGCTGCCCTGGGATTTGAGCTTCGCAACGAACATTGCCGAGGCGCCGTCCCGGCCGCCCCGGCCCCTTTCAGTCATCGCTCGCTGAACCTTCCGCGCGCCAATAGGCGGCGGCTTTGAGGGCGTCTTGGGCTACGCCTTTGCTGATCAGCAGCGTCTTGACCTCACGCGTCAGGCTCTTTTCCAGCGCCACCCAGGCGTACAAGGCCCCTTCGGGTAATGGCAAAGCCTCGACCGTGGCCACCAGGTCGTCCCGCCCCCGTACCGACCAGATCACGTCCACCTGCGCCTGGCTCGGCAAGGGCTGACGCTCCTGCTCATCGTGAACCTGGATGACGGCCACCACCCGTCGCCCCGCAGGCAGGGCTTCAAGACGGCGGCTGATGGCGGGCAAGGCGGTTTCATCGCCGATCAGCAGGTAGGCATCGAAAATGTCCGGGACCACCATCGAGGCGCGCGGCCCGGCGATATCCAGGGTTTGCCCCGGTGCCGCTTGCGCCGCCCAGGTTGAAGCAGGGCCATCGCCGTGCAACACGAAGTCGATGTCCAGTTCGTTGGCCTGCAAGTCGATGCGCCGGGGGGTGTATTCGCGCATGATGGGCCGCTCGCCACCTTCCCGACCCAGTGCCCGGGCATCAATGGCTTGCTGCTGCTCGGCAGTCTCGGCAAACAGCAGCTTGATATGGTCATCCGTGCCCAGGCTGATGAAGCCCTGCAGCTCAGCGCCGCCCAATGTCACGCGCCGCATCCGCGGGGTCAGGTCGGTCACGCGCAGCACGTTCAGGCGGCGCTGGCGAATCTCGTGGTTGACGCGGTGGATGGCTTCACTCATCGACGCTCTCCTGGTCAGGGGCATGGGGGCCGCCAGCAATGGCCTTGGCGGTCACGTTGAGCAGGTCGCGGACTCGCTCGATTTCCTCGGGTGTCCAACGGCCATGGTGCATGTGCAAGGCGTGGCGCAGATTGCCCACGGCCTCGTGAATCTCAGCAGGGCGGTCGTGACCCCGCAGGGCATGCTTGCTGACTTCGATACGCACGCGTAACCCATCCAGTGCCACGGCCTGCTCGGTCAAGGCGCTGCGACCCGTGTCGGTAATGGTGTACAGCCGCTTGCTGCCTTGAGGTTGGCCCTGGATGAGTTCGGCTTCCTCCAGAAAGTTGAGCGTGGGATAGATCACACCTGGGCTTGGCGTATAGCTGCCATCGAAGCGCTTTTCGATTTGCCTGATCAGGTCGTAACCGTGTCCTGGCTGTTCGCCCAACAGTGAGAGCAGCAGTAGTTTCAGATCGCCCGGGGCGAACACCCGAGGGCCGCGTTCGCCGCGGCCGGATTTGCGTTCGAAGTACTCAGAATCGCGCATGCTGGAAAGTGCCTGTTTAAGATATATCTCAAGATAGTACTCAAGATGTCTCTTCGGCAAGCCACAAATGCTGATGATTCTTATCTACCCGTTCGATATATCCTCAGGTGAACCCGCGACGGCGTTTGACCGCTGTGGGGGGATGCATTCGTTAGGGTTGCCAGGCTGCAAGTACGGCATGAGAATCGGCGCCATGCCCTTGAGCACCTGCACCGGTAATGCAGACGTGAACTTGAAGGCCTCCGCCGAGCGCCCAGGCACGAAGGCGGTCAAGGTGCCGAAGTGGTTGTCGCCCAGGAAGAATACGAACGTCGCGGTGCGGTTCAGCGACCGTGAGCCTATCAGGCGGCCCCCGGCGCCAAAGCTTTCGATGCGGTTGTCGCCCGTTCCGGTCTTGCCGCCCATGACCAGAGGCGTGCCGTCCTTGAGCATGAAGCTGCCGGAGATGCGCCGCGCGGTACCCGCGTCCACCACTTGCGACATGGCGCCCTTGAGGGCTCGCGCCACTTCGACCGGCAGTATCCGCACACCACGGTCCGGGTCGCTGATCAGTTTGGTTTCGTAGGGCGTATCCGCTGCAAAGTGCAGGGTATCGATGCGCAGTGTCGGCAGCCGTACTCCGTCGTTCTGGATGATGCCCACCAGTTCGGAAAGCGCGGCAGGCCGGTCACCGGAGCTGCCGATAGCGGTCGCCAGCGACGGGACCAGGTGATCGAAGGGATAGCCGACCCGCTTCCAGCGCTGGTGAATGTCGAGAAACGCCTCGATTTCCACCATGGTCCGGATGCGGCTGTCCCGTGCACCCTGGTGGCGGCTCTTGAACAGCCAGCTGTAGACCTCCTGGCGCTCGAAGCGACTGGCGTTGATCATTTCACTCAAGGTCGATGCCGGATGCTTGAGCAAATAACCCAGCAGCCACAGGTCCAGCGGGTGGACCTTGGCGATGAAGCCCTGGTCAGGCAGGTTGTACCGCCCCGGGCCGTAGGCATCGTACATCTGTACCAGGCGATCGTCGGTCAGCTTGCTTTGTGCGAGCTTGTTGTCTTTGCTATGGGCCCGTACGAAGGCATTGAACGTGGCCTGGCCGGCCTCGGGGAACAGGTAGCGGTGCACGGCCGCCAGACGTTGGGGGGTCACGCGCATGCTGTCGAGGAAGGTGTCCAGGCGCTGCTGCGAGGTCTTGCGCTGGTACTTGCGCCAGAAACGCATCAGGTAGCTGGTCCCTTCCTTGTCGGCGAACTTTGCCAGGTACTCCTGCCGGCGTGGGTCAGCATCATCCTTGAGCAGCGGCACCCTGTTCAGTGGCTGCTGATAGGTAACGTAGCGCACCACGTCGCGCATCAGTCGGATGAACGGCAGGTTGATCGATTCGCGCAGGGCGTCCTTGAGGGTAGGGTTGCGGCCGTTGTCTTCCTTGCGGAAGTTGTTGAACACGTGCATACCGCCCCCGGTGAAGAACGATTCTCCGGTACTGGCCGAATACTTGCGCTCAAGGGCGGCATCGAGCATGGCGTCCAGGCTCTGGTTTTTGCTGTTTTGCATCAGCCAGCCCAGTGACCAGCGGCTGATCACATCCAGGTCGGCGACCTCGACGTTCTTCAGCTCGGCCACAGGCTTGCCGGCGTACTTGTCATGCAGCTCGGCGACGATTTCCAGGTAGGTGGTCAGCACCCGAAGCTTGGCGGTGGACCCCAGTTCCAGCTTGCTGCCTTCGTTGATGTCGAATGGCTGGTCAGTGCTGTCCGTCTGTACCCGCACGCGTGAGCCATCGGCCGTGCGCTCGAACAGGGTGAAACTGTAGCTGACCTGGTCGGTGGTTTTGGCGGTCAGCAGACGTTCGCCGATCAGGCCGATCTGCGCGGCAAAGGCCGGGTCGGCCAGATGCTTGAGGTACTCGCTGACTTGCAGCTGCAGGTCAGCCTGCAAGGTGCTGGTGGCAGAAAGGTCCAGGCGATCGAGGTCGTACAGCGGACGGTTGAGCATGGCCGAAAGACGGTTGCGGGCCAGGCTGATGCCCTTGTTGGTGACGATCGGCACGATGGTCGGCTGCGCGACCCAGTCACGGTAGACAGCCTTGCTGGCCAATGCGGCATCGGCCAGCGCCTGAGGGATGATCTGGTTCGCGGCCAGCACGCGGACATGGGCGTCGGTCAGCTCGGCGAGTTCGAGGCGCCCCTTGGAGAGGTAGTGCGAGGGCCGGCGCTGGGCGATCATCAACGACAGCACCTGACGCAGCGCAAGGCCACGGGCCGACAGGCTCTGTGCGTCCGTGGCGGTGTCATTGAGCGCTTTGTTGACTTGCTCGAAGTCTGCCCCGTACCACACGCGCAGGCCTTCGGCCATGCCGTGCACCTCGCCATGACCCGGCACGGCGGACAGCGGCACGCTGTTGAGGTAGTCACGCACGATACGCTGGCGCGCCTCGGTGGTGTCCGGCCCGCCCTGGTAGGCGCGCACGCTGGCAGAAATCATCTGCCTGATCTTCTCGGCGCCCGACACGGTCAACCCGTCAGGTGAATGGCGATACTTCTCCAGCTGGGTAGCCAGGGTACTGCCACCGGCAGATTGGCCAGGCAGGGCCAGGTAGCGCGCGATCTGGCTGTAGGCCGCCTTGGCGAAACGGGGCCAGTCCACCGCCGGGTTGTTGCGCGGATCACGGGTATCGAGCAGGTCGCGGTTCTCGATGAACAGCAAGCTGTTGACCACCACCGAGGGAATCGAGGCGAAGTCCGGGTACAGGTACTGGGGATACTGATACTGGTACAGCATGTCGCCCCGGCAATCGGTGATCGCCAGGCCTGCCTGGACCTTTTCGATGTAGGGCGCGAACAGCCCATGATCGACGTAGTTGACCAGCGCCGGCGAGAAGCGCACTTGTTGGCTGATCAGGTAATCGCGTTTGAGCAGGCGGGGCAGGAACTCGCCGAGCGAGCTGTAGCCCAGGCGCTTGTCGAACGGTCCTTCGCCTGGGTACACGATCGAATCGCTGGGGCCGGGCTGAAGCGAGTAGGTCAGGGTGCTTGCCAGCTTGCTGAACTCGCGCGATTGCAGCTCGGAGGTGCGGAACTCTTCATAGGCCGCGAAGCCGACCGCGCCAGCTGCCACCAGCAGAATCAGGATGATCAGGCGCCACCATAGCCGGCGCTGACGAGGGGACTTGGGTTCTGGCGTCTCGGCAGGCGTTTGTTCGGGTGCTTGCTTGGTGTTTGGTTCCGTTTGCCACAGTGCGCCCATAATCGTCTATCCAACCAGGTATTTTCATCTTGCTTGCCTGGAGCTTAGACGTTGCGCCGGGTATGTGAAAATTTTGTGGAAACTGCGTAATAAAGCGGGTGCGCGGCTTGGCCGCGCTCAAGCATTCAGGCGGCTACCTCGCTGTTGGGCTCGAAGCTGTCCGCCCGGGCCAGTTGCCACATACGCGAATAGAATTGCCCATCGACCTCGCCGGTCAGTAGCTCGCCGGGCTTCAGGAACACATGCATTTGCGAGAACAGCTTGATCTCGGTGGCTGAAATGCGGCGTACCAAGTGCTTGGCTTCGAGCTGCGACGGGTGTTCCAGCCCGGCAGCAGCCAGCATCTCGGCCAAGGCACGCAGGGTGTTGCGATGGAAGTTGAGCACCCGTTCGGCTTTGTCCGGCACCACCAGGGCACGCTGGCGCAGCGGATCCTGCGTGGCCACACCGGTGGGGCACTTGTTGGTGTGGCAACTCTGGGACTGGATGCAGCCGATGGCGAACATGAACCCCCGCGCAGCATTGGCCCAATCCGCACCGATGGCCAGGACGCTGGCAATGTCGAAGGCGCTGACGATCTTGCCGCTGGCACCGAGCTTGATCTTGTCGCGAAGGTTCAAGCCCACCAAGGTGTTGTGCACGAACAACAGGCCTTCGCGCAGCGGCACACCGATATGGTCGGTGAACTCCACGGGGGCGGCTCCGGTGCCGCCTTCCTTGCCATCGATCACGATGAAGTCGGGCAGGATGCCGGTTTCCAGCATGGCTTTGGCAATGCCCATGAATTCCCACGGGTGACCCAGGCAGAGCTTGAACCCCACCGGTTTGCCGCCCGACAGCTCACGCAGTTGGGCGATGAACTGCATCATTTCGATGGGTGTTGAAAACGCGCTGTGCCGCGACGGCGAGATGCAGTCTTCGCCCAGCGGGACGCCGCGGGTTTCGGCAATTTCCTGGGTGACCTTGTGCTTGGGCAGAATGCCGCCATGCCCAGGCTTTGCGCCCTGGCTCATCTTGACCTCGATCATGCGCACCTGCGGGCTGCGCGCCTGTGCGGCAAATGCCTGCGGATCGAAACGACCGTCCGAAGTACGGCACCCGAAATACCCGCTGCCCAGTTCCCATACCAGGTCGCCGCCGTGCTCGCGATGGTAGGGGCTGATGCTGCCCTCACCGGTGTCGTGGTGAAAGTTGCCCAGCTTCGCGCCTTGGTTCAACGCGCGAATGGCGTTGGCGCTGAGCGAGCCAAAACTCATGGCGGAGATGTTGAAGATCGAGGCTGAGTACGGCTGGCTGCACTGCGGGCCGCCGATGGTGATGCGAAAGCTCGCCGGGTCAGCCAGAGGCGCCGGGCGCATGGAGTGACCGATGAACTCGAAGCCCGACGCGTAGACGTCGATCAGGGTGCCGAACGGCTTGTCCGAGACCTGGTTCTTGGCCCGGGAATAGACCAGCGAGCGCTGGGCACGGGAGAAGGGCAGGGCGTCGCTGTCTGCTTCGAGCAGATACTGGCGGATTTCCGGGCGAATGGTTTCCACCAGGTAGCGAATATTGCCCAGGATCGGGTAGTTGCGACGCACGGCGTGGCGTTTTTGCAACAGGTCGAACAGGCCTATCAGGCTGAGCAAGCCTGTTGTCAGGGTGAACGGCCAAAGCCAGTGGTGATGAATCAATGGCAGGGTGGCCAGGGTAAACACGATGCAGACGGCGAACACCGCATAACGGCTGAGAAGTGACAGGCTCATACAGGGTCCTTGCGATGGCTCGGTCAGGCTCACGGCCTGAGGTGAGCCCCGACCATAGCCAACTTGTCCGTCGCTGCAAAGGCCGTGTCGCGCAGCAGCAGCTGTCGCCACTGCACCTGCTGCGCCGCGCAAGCTTCGACCAGATAGTCGTAGCGCTTACCCACCCGCGCAGCCACCGGTACGCCGTCGCGGTAGAGCAGGCGGTTGCCGCTGGTGGCCGGTACCTTGGCCCCCGGCAGCAACGTGCCGATCAGGTTCAGCGGATCGCTGGCACTGACCAGCACCAACGTGCCGTCCGCCGCTTGCCGGCGAACTTGGCGCAGCATGGCCACGGCCTCGGGCAAGGCGAACTGCTCGCCGGATAACCCGGCAATGAAGCGCCCACCCCGTATTTCCCCACGCGCCTCCAGGCGCTGGTAGCAGCGCAGCAGGTCACGCCAGGGCGGCAACACATCGCTCTCACGCGCCAGCAGGCGCCAGCACATCACCCCGTAGCGCTGCAGCAGCAGGCGAGCGATGCTTTCGATGTGCTGATCCTGATCCGGCGCGGCTTCGCTGCGCGGCAGCAGGGCCCAGCGCCCTGCATAAGCCATGCTGCTGGACAAGGGCAGGTGACCGAAGCGCGGCCGACGCGCGGTGCGCCGGGCGGCCGGCGCGATCAGGCTACGCAGCCCGGTGAAGCTGTCGGCATTGGCCAGGCCAGCGCCAACCAGCGCCTGCAAGGCCGTTTCCAGTTCGCTGGGGAGCAGACGGGCCTCTTGGGCCAGCTCGTCGAAAAACAGCGCACCCCGGGTTTTCAGGGCGCCATGCACCCGCTGGGCACGTGGTCCCAAGGTGTCGAGGCACGGGGGTGGGGCCAGGCTTCGCCACAGCTGCAGGTGTTCGCGAGGCAGCAACACCACGGGCGTGCTGGCCACCGTGCTGGCTGACATGGTACTTGCCAACCGGCTCCAGGCGAATTGCCCGCTGCGGCAGGCCTCGTCGAGCCAGCTGGGGCTGTAATCGCGCACGCGTGCAGGCAGCACTTCGGCTTCCCACGCCCCGGCCGCACTTGGAAACCCCTGCAGTTGGGCCAGCACAACAGGCAGCGCCTGCGGCCCTTGCAACCGTTGCCCCGGATCAAGGTGTTGCCAGTGGAACAGGAAACGCATGAAGTCCTGCAGGCTGACCGGCTCGATCTCCCGGCGCAGACGTTTGACGGTATAGCGGTGGATACGCGCCAGCAGGTGGCGTTCGCACCATTGATTGTCAATTGCATCTGGGCTGAAATGCCCCCTGAGCACATGGCCTTGGGCCTCGAGCCGGGCCAATGCCTGCTCCACATCAGCGATGGACTTGCCCAGCGGCGTCGCAAGCTGGGCAACGGTGGCAGGCCCATGACCGCTGAGCCGGGCACGCAGCAGTTCGGGCAGCGCCAGGTCGTGGTCCACTGGCTGATCGAAGCCTGGCAGTGGCTCGACCACGGGCGACAGGCGGCAATCGGGGTAGACGGCTTGCAGCAGCGTCAGGCGCTCACGGGCCAGCCACAACTTCTGCTCGGGCAGGTAGACGGCTCGGCCCCGCTTGGCAAGCTGATCAAGCAGCGTACGCCAGCGTGCGCCTGCCTGAGCTTCGGGCTGGCTGATGGCGCCCAGGCTCATCAGCGCTTCATGCATTTCATCCGCGTTGACCGGCTGCGGCCAGGCCTCGGCTGCCACTGCCGCAATGGCGTCCGCATCCAGCGCACCCAGCTCATCGCCTGACTGCACATCCGCCCAGCGGCGATTGAGCACCGCCTGGGTACGGCGCTCTTCGAGCGGGGCGTCATCCAGAAAGGTGTAGGGCCTGGCATTGAGAATGGCTGACGCCAGCGGCGAGGGCGCCGGCAGGTCGCGCGCCAGCAGGCGCACGGCACCGCTTTCCATGCGCCGCAGCAAAGCCAGCCAACCGTCGCAATCCATGGCGTCGTGCAGGCAATCGTCGAGGGTCTGACGAACCAGCGGGTGGTCCGGTACGTGCCGTTCGCCGGACAGATTTTCAAGGCAGGCGATCTGATCGGGAAACACCGAGGCGATCAGGTCTTCGCTCTTCATGCGCTGGATCTGCGGTGCAACCTTGCGACCACCGGCAAAGCGCGGCAAGGCCATGGCCACACCCGCGTTCCAGCGCCAGCGGACACCGAACAGCGGGGCATCGAGCACTGCCTGGATCAGCACCTGCTCGGCGCTGCGGCTGTCGAGGTAGCGCCACACCTCGTCGAGGACAAAGCTGTGGCTGGTAGACAGCGACAGCACGATGGCATCTTCACTGGCTGCCGCTTGCAGCTCGACATTGAAGGTACGGCAGAACCGCTTGCGCAGGGCCAAACCCCAGGCGCGGTTGATGCGGCTACCGAACGGCGAATGAATGATCAGCTGCGTGCCGCCTGACTCGTCGAAGAAACGCTCCATCACCAGGGTGTCCTGGGAGGGCAGGGCGCCCAATACCTGCTGGGTGCGGGCCAGGTAGTCCAGCAACTGCTCGGCACAGCTGGCGTCCAGTTCGAACGTGGCTTGCAGCCAGGCCAGCACATGCGCCAGCGAGCCATCGGCGTGTTGCAGGCGCTCATCGATCTGCCCTTGCAGCCTGGCCACGGCGGCGCTGAGCTCGCGGCTGCGGCCAGGGGCTTCGCCCAGCCAGAACGGAATCGTGGGGGGCTGGCCGTGGGCGTCTTCGACCCGGACCCGCCCGGCCTCCACGCGCAGGATGCGATAAGACGCGTTGCCTAGCTGGAAGATGTCGCCAGCAATGCTCTCCACGGCGAAGTCTTCGTTGACACTGCCGATGTTCAGCGCCTGAGGTTCGAGCACGACGGCGTAGTCGGCGTTGTCGGGAATCGTCCCGCCACTGGTCAAGGCGGTGAGTTGGCTGCCACGGCGCCCTCGCACCATGGCGCTGACGGCATCGCGGTGCAGGTAGGCACCGCGCACGCCCTGGCGGCCGTTGTAGCCTTCTGCAAGCATGCCAAGCAAGGCGTCGTAATATTCGTACGCCAACGTTTCGAACGGCATGGCCTGGCGCAGGCAGTCGAACAGCGCTCGCTCGTGCCAAGGCTGGTTGCTGGCCTCGGCGACGATCTGCTGGGCCAGCACATCCAACGGGGCCTTTGGTACCTGCACTTCATCCAACTCGCCGCGGCGCACGCAATCGAGCAGCGCCACGCACTCGATCAAGTCGTCTCGCGATGTCGCGAACAGCCGTCCTTTGGGCACCCCGTCCACCTGATGCCCTGCACGCCCCACGCGCTGCAGGAACGCTGCGATCGAGCCGGGTGAGGCGATCTGGCACACCAGGTCGATGTCGCCGATGTCGATGCCAAGTTCCAGCGAGGCCGTGGCCACCAGCACCTGCAGCTCGCCCGCCTTCAGGCGCTGCTCGGCGCTCAGGCGCCTTTCCTTGGACAGGCTGCCGTGGTGAGCGGCCACCGCAGCCGCGCCCAACCGATCGCTCAAGTGACGGGTGATGCGCTCGGCCAGCCGCCGGGTGTTGACGAACACCAGGGTGGTGCGATGCGCACGGGCCAGTTCGGCCAGACGATCGTACACCAGCCCCCAGGCATCCTGGTCGAGCACCGCCCCCAGTGGCACGGGTGGGATTTCGATGGCCAGGTCACGCTGGCGGGCGTGCCCTACATCGACGATGGCACAGGCGCGCCCGCTGCCCACCAGAAACTGCGCCACCCGCTCGACCGGACGCTGGGTAGCAGACAGGCCGATGCGTCGCAGCGGACGGTCGCACAACGCTTGCAGGCGTTCGAGGGTCAGCGCCAGGTGGCAACCGCGCTTGTTGCCGGCCAGGGCATGGATCTCATCGACGATGACGGTGTGCACCGTACGCAGGCCTTCACGTCCAGAGGCCGAACCCATCAGCACGTACAGGGACTCAGGGGTCGTGACCAGAACATGCGGTGCCTGCTTGCGCATGGCGATGCGTTCTTTCTGGGGCGTATCACCAGTGCGCACCGCCGTGGTGATGGTGGGGGCTGCGTGCCCTTGCGCCTGGAGCGTGCGCTGGATGCCCTCCAGCGGTATTTGCAGGTTCAAACGGATGTCGTTGGACAGGGCTTTCAAGGGCGATACGTAGACGACCTGCGTGCGGGCGGGCAATGTGCCGCCCTGCTCCAGCCCCTGGCGAAACAGCCGGTCGAGCACCGCCAGAAACGCACTGAGCGTCTTGCCTGAGCCGGTCGGCGCTGCCAGCAGCACGGACTGACCGGCCTGGATGAGCGGCCAGGCCTGAGCCTGGGCATCGGTCACCGACGGATAACGGCCTGAGAACCAGGCCGCAACGCCTGGATGGAACAGCTCGAATACGGGATGGTTGGCGGCAGGAAGCGTCATTGGAAAGGTTATGAAGGGTCCCGGCCGGGTTGGCAAGTGGCCATTCGTCTGCCCACGTCCAAACCTGGCAGTGGCCTTGTCACGGCTGGGGAGGCATGGGATGCTCGCCGCCCATTTTCAGGGAGATCACCCATGGCCAATATCATCCGCATTGCCGCCGCCTTATTGCTGGACTCGCAAGGTCGCACGCTGCTGGTGCGCAAGCGCGGCACTCAGGCATTCATGCAGCCGGGCGGCAAGATCGATGCCGGAGAAACCCCGGTTCAAGCGTTGGCCCGTGAGCTGCACGAGGAACTGGGCCTGCAGATCGACCCCGCCAAGGCCGTGCGCCTTGGTCAGTTCAGCGCCCCGGCAGCCAATGAGCCAGGGTTCGAGGTGCAGGCCGAGCTGTTCCGGGTGGACTGCGCGGCATCGGTAATGCCGGCGGCCGAAATCGAGGAGATCACTTGGTTGGCCGCTGACCAGACGCCAGAAATGCCCCTGGCGCCCCTGACCCGTGACCTGATCCTGCCACTGTACCGCCAGTTGCTCAGCGCACCGCACTGACCCCGTCGAGGGTGGCGAACGAAGTGTCTTTGGCCGTCAGCAGAAAATCGCGCATATAGGGTGCATCTAGCATGTCGGTGCGCACGGCTGCATAGAGTGTCGCGAACAGGCCTTTTTCGCCCAGGCGCTTACCTTTGACGTAACCGCGCGAGCTGTATTCGTGCAAGGCCCAATGGGGCATGCCGCACACGCCGCGGCCGCTGGCCACCAACTGCATCATCATGACCGTAAGCTCCGAGGTGCGTACGGCCGCGGGCTCGATGTCGGCTGGCTCCAGGAAGCGGGTGAAGATGTCCAGACGGTCACGCTCCACCGGATAGGTGATCAGGGTCTGGTCCGCCAGGTCCTGGGGCACCATGTAGGGTTTGCTGGCCAACGGATGTTGGTTGGCCACCGCCAGCATGGCTTCGTAGGTGAACAGGGGAACGTAGGTAATGCCGGCCAGGTCCAGGGGATCGGAGGTCACCACCAGGTCCAGGTCACCACGGGCCAAGGCGGGCAGGGGCGCGAACGCAAAGCCTGAGGCCAGGTCCAGTTCCACTTCAGGCCAGGCATCACGGAACTGATCGATGGTGGGCATCAGCCACTGGAAGCAGCTGTGGCATTCGATGGCCATGTGCAAGCGACCGGCAGTGCCCCCGGCCAGTCTGGCGATATCCCGCTCGGCGCCACGCAGCAGGGGGAGCGTGGCGTCGGCCAGTTGCAGCAGGCGCAGCCCTGCGCTGGTGAAGCGAATGGGCTTGCTCTTGCGCACGAACAACGTCAGGCCCAGGCGCTCTTCCAGTTCCTTGAACTGGTGGGACAAGGCCGACTGGGTCAGGTGCAGCCGCTCGGCCGCTTCGACCAGGCTGTCTGCTTCACGCAGGGCATGAAGGGTTTTCAGGTGGCGGATCTCCAGCACAGCTAACTCCGAAGGTAGGGCTGAGGGTAAACATCTTGGAGTTGAGTTTCCCTCATGTTGCCGCCGCTGTCGACTGTGCCTTGCCTATTGACTGGCGCATTGCAGCGCCTCGGTCCATCAACCTAGCCCGTATTTCTTGACCTTGTCGAACAACGTGGTCTTCGCCATGCCCAATTCCTGGCTGGCCTGGCTCAGGTTGCCCCCGGTACGCTGCAAGGCGTCACTGAGCAGGTTGCGCTCGAAGGCCTCCACGGCCTCGGCAAAGCCCAGCCCTTGGCTGCTGGTGCCCGTGGGGCCTTTCTTGAACGCGGGCAGCCCTAGTGCATAGCGCTCGGCCACATTGCGCAGTTCGCGCACGTTGCCCGGCCAGTCATGGGCCATCAGCCGTGACAGTGTCTGGCTGTCCAGGGTGGGCGTCTCCCGGTCGAACCGCAGCGCCGATTGCTGCAGGAAGTGTTCGAACAGCTGCAGGATGTCTTCGCGGCGTTCGCGCAGCGGTGGCAGTTCGAGGGTCACCACGTTCAGGCGGTAATACAGGTCGCTGCGAAACTGCCCGCTCTGACCCAGGCTGTCGAGATCGGCCTTGGTCGCCGCGATGAGCCGGCAATCCACTGGAATGCTCTGGTTCGAGCCGAGCCGTTCCAAGGTGCGCTCCTGGAGCACCCGCAACAGTTTGATCTGAAGGTTGATCGGCATGCTTTCCACTTCATCGAGAAACAGCGTGCCGCCGTTGGCGTGCTCGATCTTGCCGATACGCCGTTTGCCAGCACCGGTGAAGGCGTTGGCTTCATGGCCGAATATCTCGCTTTCGAACAGGTTCTCGGGCAGGCCACCGCAGTTCAATGCCACGAAGGGCTGGCCCTGGCGACGGCTGAAGTCATGCAGGCAGCGGGCCACCAGTTCCTTGCCGGTGCCTGTCTCACCTTCGATCAGCACATTGGCGGAGGTATCGGCCACGTTGGCGATCAGTTCGCGTAGGTGCTGCATGGCGGGCGAACGACCGATGATGCGCCCCTCCAGGCTGCTCTGCCCGGCAAGCTGGCGGCGCAGCGCCGAGACTTCGCGGGACAGGCCGCGTTGCTCGAGCGCACGGCGCACCACATCGACCAGCCGCTCGGGGGAGAAGGGCTTTTCCATGAAGTCATACGCGCCGTTGCGCATGGCGCCGACAGCCATGTCGATATCACCGTGCCCGGTGATCAATACCACCGGCAGGCTGCGGTCGCGCGCCTTGAGACGGTTAAGCAGTTCGAGGCCGTCGATACCCGGCAGGCGAATGTCGCTGACCACGATGCCGGCAAAGTCATCGCCAATGCGCTCGAGCGCCTGTTCGGCACTGCCTACGCCTTCGCAACCGATGTCCTCCAGCGCCAGTGCCTGCTGGCACCCAAGAAGGACATGGGGGTCGTCTTCGACGATCAGAACGGTAAGGGGCGCTTGGGTCATGGAGAGTCTGCCGATTCGCTGGGGGTGGAGGCCAAGGGCAGGATCAGCACGAAAGCTGTGCCGCCGCTGGCAGGGTGCTCGACACTGAGGCTGCCCTTGGCGGCCGCAGCAAGGCTGGCCGAGAGGGTCAGGCCCAGGCCAAGGCCATTGTCGCCCGGCTTGGTGGTGAAGAACGGTTCGAAAAGATGCTTGCGTGCCTCTGGATCGATGCCATGGCCGTTGTCGCGCACCTGCAAGCGGTATTTGTCCCCCTGCAGTTCACCTTCGAGCCATAAGGCTGGTTGGGGCTGGACAGCCATGGCATCCAGGGCGTTGCCGATGAGGTTGACCAGGATCTGCTCCAGCCGGGTCTGGTCGATGGCCAACTGCAGGTCCTGATAATGGCGGTGCACCTGCAGGTGGCTGCTGTTGATGCGTTCTGCCAGCACCTGCAGGCTGGCTTCGACCGCCTTGGCCACCGCGGCCTGGCCGCTGTCGTCACTGCGTCGGGCGAATGAACGCAGGCTGGCGGTGATGCGGCCCATGCGGTCGACCAGGCCATTGATGGTACGCAGGTTGGTACTGGCGGTCTCCAGTGCGCCGCGTTCGATGAACCGAACGGTGTTGCCCGACAAGGTACGCAGCGCCGCCAAGGGTTGATTGAGTTCGTGGGCGATACTGGTGGACATCTGTCCGATGGCTGCCAGCTTGCCAGCCTGAACCAGTTCGTCTTGCGCCTGGCGTAGGGTCTGCTCGGCATGACGGCGCTCGCGTATCTGCCCCTTGAGCCGTTCGTTGCTGGCCCGCAGGTCGGCCGTACGCTCGGCGATGCGGCGCTCGAGCTGGCTATTGGCTTGCTCCAGCGCCTCGCGCGCTGCCAGGCGGGTAGCGATGACTTTGCGCCGCTCGTTCCAGGCGATGCCCAGAATGGTCAGCAAGGCAAACGCCACACCGACCAGGATGCCCTGCACCATGGACTCGCGACGCAGATCCTGAAGCGGCGTGAGCAGCGTGAAGTGCCAGGGTGTATCGACCAGGCGACGTGTCTGGGCCAGGTAGGCCACCTCATGGGGGTTGCCCTGGGCCGTTTCGCTGTTGGCCGGGAAGGTCAGCTTTTCTACCCCGTCGGCCAGGGTCTCGCGCCCCAGCGGTTCTAGCTCATTGAGCGGCCACCAGTAGTATTGCAGGCTGCGCGCCAGGCGCTCCTTGGTTTGCGGGGTCAGTGGACGCACCGATTTGAGGCGTCGAGCCGGATCGCTGGAAAGAATGATGATCCCGTTCTCGTCGCTGACGAACGCTTCCAGACGGGCGCGCTGCCAACGTTCCTCCAGGGTATCGAGACGCACCTTGATCACGGCCACGCCGATGATTTTGCCGTGCTCCTCGAGCCCATGGGCCAGGTAGTAGCCAGCTTCGCCCGTGGTGCTGCCGATGCCGTAGAAGCGCCCGGGTTCGCCACGCACGGCGGTCTGGAAATACGCGCGAAACGACAGGTCCTCGCCCAGGAATGAGTCGGTATCGCGCCAGTTGCTGGTGGCCTGCACCCGTCCTTGGGTATCGAGCACGAAGATCGCACGGCTGCGGCTGCGCCGGTTGAGGCCTTCGAGGTATTCGTTGACGGTTTGCCGTGAGCCACCATCAGGGTCGGTCAGCAGGTGCGACACACTGTCTTCGAGTTCCAGCAGGCTGGGAAGGTAGGTGTACTTGCTGATTTCGCTCTCGACCGTACGCGCATGCAATTCCAACTGGCGCTCGCCATTTTCACTGAGCACGCGTATGCCGTTGCTCTCGCTGATCAGGAACCCGGCCATGCCCAGCCCGATCATCAGCAGGATGATCAGCGGGGGTAACAGCAGTTGGCGAACAAGGCGGGCTTTCACGGCAGGCTTGGCAGGTAACAGGAGCGAGGGGTCGCATTTCATCACAGTGACCTCGTCACGGCCAGCGCCCGCTGCCCGGAAGGGCGGCGGGGCCGAGCGGCTCGATGAGGCAGGATCAGTGCTGAAGGATCTTGCTCAGGAAGTGCTGGGTGCGTTCGTGACGGCCTTCGGGGTTGCCGAAGAAATCTTCCTTCTGGCAATCCTCGATGATGTGCCCCTTGTCCATGAAAATCACGCGGTTGGCCACTTTGCGGGCAAAGCCCATTTCGTGGGTCACGCACATCATGGTCATGCCTTCGTGGGCAAGCTCGACCATCACGTCCAGCACTTCGTTGACCATCTCCGGGTCCAGGGCCGAGGTGGGCTCGTCGAACAGCATGACGATCGGGTCCATGGACAATGCTCGCGCAATGGCAACCCGTTGCTGCTGGCCGCCGGACAACTGCCCGGGGTGCTTCTTGGCGTGGGCACTCAAGCCGACGCGGTCGAGCAGGGCCAGGCCCTTCTTGGTGGCTTCGGCTTCACTGCGGCCCAATACCTTGCGCTGGGCAATGGTCAGGTTTTCGGTGATGGTCAGGTGGGGGAACAGCTCGAAATGCTGGAAGACCATGCCCACGCGCGAGCGCAGTTTGGGCAGGTTGGTCTTGGAATCGGCGATCGAAGTGCCGTCGACCACGATGTCACCTTTCTGGAAAGGCTCCAGCGCGTTCACACACTTGATCAGGGTGGACTTGCCCGACCCCGAAGGCCCGCACACCACCACCACCTCACCTTTCTTGACCTCGGTGCTGCAGTCGGTCAGCACCTGGAAGTCTCCGTACCACTTGTTGACGTTCTTGATGGAAATCATACGGTGATCCTTTTTTGCAGGCGCTTGACCAGCCACGAAGCGGAGAAGCTGATAATGAAGTACACGACGCCGGCGAAGATCAGGAACTCATGGGAGCGCCCGATGATGTCGCCGTTGGAGCGTGCCGAGTTGAGGAAGTCGACCAGGCCTACCGTGTAGACCAGGGACGTGTCCTGGAACAGGATGATGCTTTGCTGCAGCAGCAACGGTGTCATCTTGCGGAACGCCTGGGGCAGGATGATCAGGCGCATGGTCTGGCCATAAGTCATGCCCAATGCCTGGGCTGCGCCCATCTGGCCTTTGGAGATCGATTGCACACCGGCACGCACGATTTCGCAGAAGTAGGCCGCCTCGAACATCATGAAGGCGACCACACAGGAGGTGAAGGCCCCCACCGGCGTGTCCTGCCCGGTGATCCAGCGCAGCACGAACGGCACCGCCAGGTAGAACCAGGTGATCACCAGCAGCAAGGGGATCGAGCGGAAATAGTTGACGTAGGCGCCGGCCAGCCTGGACAGCAGTTTATTCGACGACAGGCGCATCAGCGCCAGCAGGGTGCCCAGCAC